>JBIIMH010000406.1:0-2745 GCA_044338095.1 Rariglobus sp.
GATCAGGTCGTTGTAGGGGGCGGCAGTGGTGAGCTGGTCGTTGGCGTAGATGGCGAGGTTTTGGCGGGCGCCGTCGAGGCTGCCTTTGGGGGAATTGATGGTGGAGCGAGCGATCAGGTTGCGCACGTCCTCCATGCCAAGGCCGAGGGCGGCGAGGCGGGCGGGATCGATTTGCACGCGCACGGCGGGCTTTTGCTGGCCGATGACGTTGACCTGGGAAACTCCGGGCAGTTGGGAGATTTGTTGGGCGATAACGTTGTTAGCGTAATCCGTGACGGTGGTTAGCGGGAGTACGTCGGAGCGCACGCTCAGCAAGAGGATGGGCGAATCAGCGGGGTTAACCTTGCGGTAGGTCGGCGGCGAGGGCAGGTCGAGCGGGAGCTGGCCACCGGCGGCGGTGAGCGCGGATTGGACGTCCTGGGCTGCGGCGTTGATCGAGACGTCGAGGTCGAATTGGAGGGTGATCGAGGTCGAGCCGAGCGAGCTGGTCGATGACATCTGAGTGATGCCGGCGATCTGGGACAGCTGGGTTTCGAGCGGTGTGGCCACGGCGGAGGCCATGGTTTCGGGACTGGCGCCGGGGAGGTTGGCGGAGACCTCGATCGTGGGGAATTCAACCTGCGGCAGCGGCGCGACCGGCAGAAGCGGGAATGCGATCAGCCCGACTAGGAAAATACCAATCGTGAGCAGGGTGGTGGCGATGGGCCGCCGGATGAACGGAGTGGAAAGGCTCATGGGGCGAGCACTGGAGCGGTGGTGGCGGGAGTGGTGGCGGCCGTGACCACGGAGGGTTTGGCAACTTCGATTCGGGCGCCGGGTTGGAGTTTGTTTTGGCCTTCGCGCACGACTTTTTCCCCTGCCTTGAGCCCGGCGGTGATGACGCTGAAACCGTCGACGGTGGGCCCGAGTTGAAGTGTGCGCGGCTCAACCGTGGCGTCGGCTTTGACGACGTAAACAAAAGGGCCGTCGAGCCCGGGTTGCACGGCTTGGGCGGGCACGACTACGGCGCCAGTCAACGTGTCCACGAGCACGCGGGCGTTGACGAATTGGCCCGGCCAGAGCGCTTGGTCGTCGTTGGCAAAGCTCGCCTTGAGCCGGAGCGTGCCGGTGGCGGGATCGATCTGGTTGTCGATGAGCTTGAGTTGGCCGCGTGCCGGGGCGGCGGCGGAGTCGGCGCGGGTTTCGACGACCAAGGCGGCTTCGGGGTTGCGGGCGAGACCGCGGCGCACGGCGGGCAGATCTTGTTGGGGTAACGTGAAGACGACCGTGATGGGGCGTGTCTGGGTGAGCACCACGATGCCAGCGGGTTGGTTGGCGGTGACCAGATTTCCGGCGTCCACGAGGCGCACGCCGGTACGTGCGTCGATGGGGGCACGCAGCGAGGTGAAATCGAGCTGGAGCTGGGCGTTATCGACAGCGGCCTGGGCGGCCTGCACCTGCGCAGTGGACTGGGCGAGGGCGGCGGCGCGTTGGTCGAGCAGTTGCTGGCTCTCGGAGTGGTTGGCGATGAGGCCGCGGATGCGCTCGAATTCGCGGCGGTCGTTGGTCAGACGGGCTTCGTCCTGGGCCTTTTGCGCGAGTGCCTGCTGAAGTGCGGCTTGGGCGGGCCGGGGGTCGATTTGGGCGAGTAGGTCGCCGGCCTTTACCTCCTGACCCTCGGTGAAGTTAACCGAGGCGAGTTCACCGCTTACGCGGGGGCGCAGGGTGATTGTTTGGTGGGCCTGGACCGAACCGAGGCCAGACAGCCAAACGGGGACATCACGGGTTTCGGCAACAAAAGTTGCGACGGCGATGGGGCGAGGTGGGACCGGGGCGACAACGCGGGGGCCACGCAGCGCAAGCCAGCCGCTGCCACCCAGTAGCATGATGAGGAGGAGAAAAACCAAAGGACGCGGGCGTTTCATGGGCGATAAAAGGACGTAAAGACTGCGGACGAGGAATTAGGCGCGCGGGAATTTTTTTGGCGGCCACGGCGTGGTCGCCCCGGACTTCTGCACAACGTCATTGGCCCGCGCCACCACCAAAATAAAATGGCCTCAGTCGGCTTGGCCCGCCTTTGGGGTGTTAAGGCGGATTTTTGAGGGCGCTGGGATTGCGCCAGACGGCCACCGCATGGGCGTCGGAAGTGTGTCAAGTTGTGCCAATGTGGCTCATTTTTATGGTTGGGCGGAGGGGCATGAATCCTTTATTTTATTTTTAAGATAATAATAAATAATGGGTAAGGTATTTTATTGGGTTTTCGGCCTGTGCATTGCTTAGCCGATGTTCACTATGAGCCATATCCTAGGAATTGATCTCGGAACCACTAACTCCTGCATGTCCGTTATGGAAGGCGGGGAACCTGTTGTTATCCCTAACGCTGAAGGCGCTCGCACCACTCCCTCGGTGGTCGCTTTCACCAAAACCGGTGAGCGCATCGTCGGCCAAGCCGCCAAGCGTCAGGCCGTCACTAATCCCAAGAATACCATTTTCTCTGCCAAACGCCTGATCGGCCGCAAGTTCAGCGAGTGCAGCGAAGAGGCCAAGAATCTCCCCTACAAGGTCGTCGCCGGCAAAAACGGCGACGCCGCCATCGAGGTTCAGGTCGGCGACAAGACCGAGCAGTTCGCTCCTCAGCAGATCGCCGCCATGGTCCTCGGCAAGCTGAAGGCCGACGCCGAGTCTTACCTCGGTGAGAAGATCACCCAGGCCGTTGTCACCGTGCCCGCTTATTTCAACGACGCCCAGCGCCAGGCCACCAAGGAC
>JBIIMH010000407.1:0-2744 GCA_044338095.1 Rariglobus sp.
CTGCGGCGCGCGCAGACGTGGTGTTTTCCACCGCCTTGGAGACGGCGGTGGGCGCTCAAGCCATCCTGCGGCGCGCGTTCGCGTGGTCCGTGGAAAAGCCGCGCGCACTCGGGTGCGGGGTCTGGCCGCTGTTTGCGGATAACGCGTTTAACGGTCCGTTCGCCGCGCCGTTTTTCCGCGCCGAGGATGTGGCGCGACTCGACCCGGAGGCCGTATGGAACGCGCTGAATTGATCCGCCTGCTCGGTGCGATCCCGCCGCCGTTTACCGCGGGATCGGCCGCGCTGGGCGTGGTGGTTGCGGAGCGTGAACCGGCCCGGTTTATGGCGCGCTTCGGCGAAGCGGTGGCCGCGCGCGGGCCGGTGTTTTTGGCCGACCCGAATTGGGGCGAAGTCGAACGCGCGCAGTTTCAGGCGATCATTGCACAGACTCCGTTGCCTGAGTCGACGGAGGCGGAGTTGCAGGCGGCCGGTGGCCAGCCGGCCATTCAGGATCGCGGCTGGTTATGCATTCCCACGGGCGGTTCATCGGGCAACCTGCGTCTCGCCCGTCACGACTCGGCTACGTTGGAGGCGGCGGTGCGCGGGTTTTGCACTCATTTTGGCGTAAGCCAAGTGAACGCCGTTGGGTTGCTTCCGCTTCACCACGTGAGCGGTCTGATGGCGTGGATGCGCACCGTGATGACCGGCGGAACTTACCTGCCGTGGAGCTGGAAAGCGGTGGAGGCGGGCGAGCGTCCGGCGCTGCCGTTGGGGAAGGGCGATTGGTTTCTATCGCTGGTGCCGACGCAGTTGCAGCGTCTGTTGGGCAACGCTGAAGCGGAGGACTGGTTGCGCGGTTTTCGCGCGGTGTTTGTTGGCGGCGGGCCGGCATGGCCGGAACTCATCGAAGCCAGTGCCCGCGCGCGGTTACCCCTAGCGTTTGCGTATGGGATGACGGAGAGCGCCGCGATGGTCACCGCGCTACGACCGGAGGAATTTTTGGCGGGTGGGCGTGGTTGCGGAAAGGTTTTACCGCATGCGCAGCTGGACAGGGCTGACGAGGACGGGCGGATCGTGCTCGGCGGGGCGTCGTTGTTTCGTGGGTACTGGCCGGAAACACGCACTGGCGAGTCCTGGGCGACGGAGGATTTGGGGCGATTTGACAGCCAGGGTAGCCTGCACGTGCTCGGGCGGCGCGATGCGCTCATCATCTCCGGTGGCGAAAAAGTGGATCCGGCTGAGGTGGAGGCGGCGTTGCGGCTGACAGGCCTTTTTTCAGACGTGGTGGTGGTCGGCGAAGCCGATACAGTTTGGGGCGAGGTGGTGTTGGCCTGTTATCCGGCGTGCGATGGCGCGATGGCTGCGGAGCCTGAGTTGGGTCAACTCGCCGTGTACAAGCGCCCCAAGCGTTACGTCGCCGTGCCCGACTGGCCGCGCAACGCGCAGGGCAAAGTCAACCGCGCGCGGCTGCGCTCGTGGCTCGATGCGGCCGGTAAAACTGGGGCCAAGCTTGCCCAGGTTTGAACGCCCTGTTGCGACTACCGCAGCCGCACCGTGTGGTGCTGCTCGGGGGTGATGCCGAGGTCGAGGTGCAGCGCGTTGGCCGGGATCCAGCCGGCGATTTTTTCCGGCCACTCCACCGCCAAACACCACGGGCTCACCAAAAAATCCTCCAGCATTAACGCGTCGATCTGACGGTCGTTTTCGAGGCGGTAGGCGTCCATGTGTACCAGCGTGCGCGACTCGCCTCGGTAGAGCGTAAAAATGTTAAACGTCGGACTGGTAACCGGTGCGGTCACACCTAGGCCACGAGCTAGGCCTTGGACAAAGGTGGTTTTGCCCACGCCTAGATCGCCATGCAGCGCCAAGGTGGAGTCGGGCGGCAGTGCGGCTGCCAACTCCCGCGCCAACGCGTGGCTTTCCTCTGCGGAGGTGGTCACAACGCCTGCGCGCAGTTTAGCGAAGATGTTCATAGCCTTTAAAGTCTTCGAGCGGCAGTGCGCCCGCTTCGAGGGTTCGGGTGAAGCGCCCGATACAGGTCAGGCGCGTACGGAATTTTTTGCGCCACGCCGTTTCGAGCGCACCTCGATCGGCACGGGCCGCGACCGTGAAGAGCAGTTCAAAGTCCTCGCCGTCGCTCAATGCGTGCGCCAAGGCCGTGCGTCCGTCGCGTTGGGCAAGGGTTCGGGCCGCAGCGCTGATAGGAATGGCGGGCGGGCACAACGAGGGTGTTGCACCCATGGGCGCGAGGGCCGGCAGGTCTTTGGCCAGCCCGTCGCTCACATCCATGAGCGAGCGGACTTCGGGGCGTCCTGCCAGCCACGCGCCTTCGGCCAGGCGGGGCGTGAAGCGGTGGTGGTGGCCGAGGATGCTGCCGCCGAGCGTGCCGGTAACGAAAATCCAGTCGCCGGTTTTCGCGCCTTTCCGGGTGAGGAAACGCGGGCCGTTGACCTCGCCGATCAGCGTAAGGGTGGCGGCGAGTCCGCCTTTTTGCCGGGTAATGTCACCGCCCACGATCGTCACCGCGTAGGTGCGGGCGGTGGCGGCGAGCCCGCGGTAAAATTGCTCCAGCCAGAGCGTGCTCACGTTTTCATCAAGAGCGAGTGCGATGACGGCCGAGCGCGGGCGGCCACCCATGGCGGCTATATCGCTCAGGTTGCGTTTTAGCAGCTTGGCGGCGACGGCGCGCGGCGGAATGGAGTCGTCAAAATGTTCGCCGTAAACCACCGGGTCGACTGTCACCAGTTGGCGGTGACGCGAGGCC
>JBIIMH010000408.1:0-2735 GCA_044338095.1 Rariglobus sp.
CTATCCCGGCTGGTCGGCTTACTGGGTGGACGGCGTAACGTTCGTCAAATACGCGCCGGTCATCAAGGGCGCCGCGTATCCTGATTTTGGTTGCCCGTTCGAGGTGTTCACCAACGGCGAAATGATCGAATTGGAAACCCTCAGCCCGCTGGTCAAACTCGCCCCGGGTGAGTCGGTCACGCACGTTGAACACTGGGGCGTTTTTGACGGCCTTAAGAAACCCTCCACCGACGCCGCATTCGCCGAACTCGCCGCCACGGCGGGCAAGTGGATCAAGGCGCTGAAGTAAGCGCACCGGGTGGCCTTCACGGGCCGCCCGCTTTTTTTGCACCCCATGGCTGCACCGCTCAACGTCGTCTTCCTCGGTTCCGACATTATCGCACTGCCCCTGTTGGACTGGTTGGCGGGCGAGGGGAGTGCGTTCGCCCGGGTTACGGCGGTGTTTACCCAGCCGGACCGGGCGGTGGGCCGGGGCCAGAAGGTGACTCCCAACGGAATCAAGGCGTGGGCGCTCGCCCGCGGCTTGCCGGTTTATCAGCCGGAGAAAATCACCGAGGAGGTGCGGGCGCAGCTCGCCGCGCTATCCGCCGACTTATCGCTGGTCATGGCTTATGGCCACATCCTGAAGCAGGATTTCATCGACACGCCCCGACTCGGCACGCTGAACCTGCACGCGTCGTTGCTGCCCAAATACCGGGGCGCCTCGCCGATCCAGACGGCGATCGCCAACGGTGAAGCGGAGACCGGGGTTTCGCTCATGCGCATCGTGCGCCAGCTCGACGCCGGCCCGGTTGCCGACGTGGAGCGGATCGCGATCGCGCCGCACGATACCGCGCTAGAGATCGAGGGGAAACTGGCCGCCGCCTGCGTTCCGCTGTTGGCGCGCACGTTGCCCAAGCTGGCTTCACAAGGTCTAGTTTTTGTCGAACAGGAGCATGCGGCGGCGAGTTTTTGCCGGCGGCTGGTGAAGGACGACGGACGGCTCGATTTCAGCGCACCGGCCGAAGTGCTGGCCGCGCGGATTAATGGGCTTTTCCCCTGGCCGGCCTGCACGGTGGAAATTGCAGGTCAGCCGGTCAAAATCGGCCTGGCCGAAGTCGTGGCACAGGCCACCTCGATTGAGCCCCTAGTCGGTGAAAAAACGGCGGGCAGGGTTGTTGGGGCGGATGCGGAAGGGTTGCGGATTGCGACCGGAGGAGGGGGCGAGCTGCGGTGCTTGCGCTTGCAAAAGCCGGGCGGGAAAATGTTGCCTGCGGCGGAATTCCTAAGGGGTTTCCCCGTAGAGCTCGGCACCGTTTTGCCTTCGGTGCCCTTGCCCTTGCTAGTAGGGCCGGTGCCGTTTCCCTACAAGCGAGCGGTTTAAGGCCGGACGGGGTTTTGGTATAACCGATGAATACTTACGAGTGAAGCTCAAGGCGTGGCTGTACGGCCCCGGTAAACGGCTTCAGGTAACCGGAATGGGCGGTTTATTCACAAAAATCTTCGTCCGGTGGCCTTTGATCCTAGATCCCGCAGTTGAAGTTCAGGAGGCGGGTTTGGGAAGCCAGTCGTCGGGGTTGAGAGGGTTAAGCCAGCAGAGATAACGCTCGAAGGTTTGCTGTGGGTTGAACTGCGGCGCAATTGAGCCAAGCCAACGTTCGAGCCTTTGATAGGAAAGACTTATCGCAGCCCACCATTTTTCGCCCACGCTCAGTTTGAGGGTTTTTTGTCGGCCGCTTTCAACGAGTTTAGCAGGCATGACCAGCAGGTCGTCGCGGCTGGTGATCGCCTCGCGGTGACAGCCTTCTTCCTTGAGCACACCCACAAACAAGCTCCACAGGTTATAGGTGAGAAGCAGCAGGCGGGCGGCCGTTTCGCTGACCACGCCTTTGCCGCTGCAAAGGCCGCTGAAGCCCCACTGGTTTTTGAGTTCATCAAAAACGTTCTCCGCGTCGCCGCGTTTGCGATAGCCGCGTGCGACGTCCTCTTGCTTTCCGTAGCGAGTGTTCACGGTTGAATCCCAATCGCCGACGAACGCTGCGGGCAGGGCTGCGTAAAGATTACGTTCACTCCACCCAAGCCACGTGCGGGCCTGCTCACGGGGCACCTTTTCCAATCATCCGATAAAGCGCATCTTCACCGCACAGGCGGCCCTTTTTCATACCCAAGATCACCGCCAAGGCTTGATCGTCTTGCACGCGTCGGGCGTGGGCGAAGCGTCGTGTCGCCCATCAGGCAATTGAACATGAATGCCTGCACCACATCGCCCACCGGCGTCGCGTTCGGGCTGCTGCGCTCAAGCGGGAATCGTCGCGCCAAATCGGCGACCACTCCGAGCTGCTCAAGGTAGTGACTCCATGCCGCCGCACCACCATAAGGCGTGAGTCGGTCGGTAGCGGCCGTCACCGCCACCGCGCCTCCCGCACACTCAAACCGGAATCGCTCTTCTCCTTCACCCTGCGGGTGAAGGCCGATTACTGCCGTTAGGTTGCTCATAGATCCCTCTGATAAGCAACTTACGTTCCCACCTACGCATGCGAACTGCGGCTTATAGGATTATGCTTCGTAACGCGTGTGTTGAGCTTTTAAACACGTGTATTAGTCGTCGCAACACGTGTATTTAGCTTTTCAACGCGTGTGTTGGACTTCGTATCGTTTGTGATGGAGCCTGAAAAGGCGTTTAGCCATTAGTGCCAAGCGCCCAATCGTTAAGGCAGGCGGCAGCGCTTCAAGTCGCGTTAATGCGGTGGGTGGGG
>JBIIMH010000409.1:0-2725 GCA_044338095.1 Rariglobus sp.
GTTGGCCAGCCGAGGGGAACCCGAACCGCACCTGTTCATCACCGGCGGCAACGCGAGTTTCCTTGAATCTCGCCTGCGCCAAACGGTGCGGGTTGTCCCCGATCTGACGTTGCTCGGCCTCGCCACGGCATATCGATTAAACCTGCGATAAACCATCGCGTTTGCTCCATCCCCTACTTCACTGCCCCCCAACCATGTCCGCCGAAACCCCCGCCATCGAAGTCCGCGACCTCGTTAAAACCTACTCCGGCCACACTGCTGTCAGTAAGATCAGTTTCAGCGTGGCCCGAGGCGAGATTCTGGGCTTTCTGGGGCCCAATGGTGCGGGCAAAAGCACGACGATGCGCATTCTCACCGGTTACCTGCCCGCGACCGCCGGCGAGGTGAACGTCTGCGGCGTGCCGGTGGCTTCGCGCGGCGACGAGGTTAAAAAGCTCATCGGCTACATGCCGGAGAACAATCCGCTGCCCGAGGATATGCGGGTGGCCGAATACCTGCATTACCGGGGCCGCCTTAAGGAGATTTCGCGCCGCAAGCTCGGGCCGCGCATCGACGAGGTTTTGGAATTGTGCGACCTCACGCGGGTGCGCCACCGCATCATCGGCAAACTGTCCAAGGGCTTTCGCCAGCGCGTGGGCATCGCCGATGCGATCCTCGCCGAGCCGCCGGTGATCATCATGGACGAGCCGACCATCGGGCTAGACCCGCACCAGATTTTGATCGTGCGCGACCTCATCGCGAGCCTGCGCGGGCGCATGACGGTGATCATCTCCTCGCACATTTTGCCCGAGATCGAGATGACCTGCGACCGGGTGTTGATCATCAATCAGGGCCGCGTCGTTGCAACCGGCACCCCGGCGGACCTGCGGCGGGAAGTTTTTGGGCAGGCGCGCTATGAATTGGTGGTGGCCGGCGAACTGGTGGGCGCGTTGCCCAAGGCCCTCAGCGACATCGATTCCACGCTCCAAATCGCCGAAAGCGGCGCGCCCGATGCGGCAGGGTTTTGCACGCTCATGCTCACCAGCACGCGCGACGAAGACCTCGGTGAAGCCGCGCTACGTGCGCTCGCCACGGATACGCGTTTCCGCGTGCGCTCGCTGTGCCGGATCCAGCCCACACTGGAAGACGTTTTCCTTGCAGCCACCCGGCGCGGTTGGGAAAAAGTCGATTCAACGGCCGCCCTGCCGACCCAGATTCAAACAAGCACCCCATGAAGCACTTTACGACCCTGCTCAGTCACGAGATCCGCATGCTGCTGGTGAGCCCCAGCACGTACATCGCCGCCGTGCTTTTTCTCACGGTGATGGGCTTCATCTTTTCCGGGGTGCTGGAAAGTTACAGCGCCTCCGCGCAAGAAACCTCCCCGGCGGCGATATTCTTTGAACTGTTCTGGCTGCCGGTGTTTTTTATGGTGCCACTGCTCACCATGAAATGCCTGGCCGAGGAGCGCCGCCTCGGCACGTTGGAAACGTTGCTCACCTCGCCGGTCTCCACCACCGAGGTCGTGCTCGGCAAGTATTTCGCCGCCTATTTTCTGTACGTGCTGCTGTGGGCGTCGACCGGGGGCTTTTTTTATATTCTGCACCGCTTTGCCGGGGACGCGCGGTTTCTCGAAAGCGGGCCGCTAGTCGGAGGCTATTTGTTCATTGCGGTTTCGGGGCTGCTTTACGTGGCGCTCGGGGTGTTTGCCAGTTCGCTTTCCCGCAACCAGGCGGTGGCCGGCATACTCGCCTTCACCCTGCTTTTTGCCATCATCATCGGGGTGCGTTTTGTGAGCACCGTCGAGGTGCTCAACCTTGAGTCGATGCACCCGCTGCGTGCCGCCATCGACTACAGCCTGGTGTTCCGTCACCTCGAAGATTTTACCCGAGGCGTGGTCGATACCCGCCAGATCCTCTTTTATTTAAGCGGCACCGTGCTCGCGCTGATTTTTAGCATCCTCGGCGTCGAAGCCAAACTCCTCCATAGCTGATCATGGCCAAGCCAATCTCCTTCCGCACGGTCCGCTGGGTGCGCACCCTCAACCTGCTCGCGCAGGTCGTGCTTTTTGTGTCGCTGTTCGCCGGCCTCAACTACCTGGCCATCCACTACGGCTGGCGCTTTGACCTGACCACCAATCACCGCCACTCGCTCTCACCGGAGACGCGCGCGTACCTGAAAAACCTGACGCAGCCGGTGCGCGTTATCGCCACGCTTAATGCCGACAGTGACAACGATCAGGTGGTCCAGGCACACCGCGATGTGACGGGATTGCTGAGGGAGTACGGTTTCGCAACAGCAGGTAACGCCAGCGGCAAGGTCACCACCGAGTTCATCGACGTGTACCAGCGGCGGCGCGAGGCGGAGCTGCTCGGGATTGACCAGCCCAACAGCATTCTGGTGCTCTGCGGAGACCGCCGGCGTGTGGTGGGGCTCGACGAGCTTTACCGCGTGGAAAACCAGGAGAAAACAGCGTTCCGTGGCGAACAGGCCTTCACTGCGGCGATCCTTGATGTCTCCAGCCCGACGAAGAAAAAAATCTATTTTCTCACCGGTCATGGCGAGATGGCGGTGGATGACGTGAGCCCGGCGCGCGGGCTGTCGGCGCTGGATGCGGAGCTGAAGGCGCGCAACTTCGCGGTCGATTCGCTGGATTTGTCGCTGTCGCGCAAAATTCCAGACGACGCCGCCGTGCTGGTGATTGTCGGCCAGCAGGGGCGTTTTGATGCCGCCGAGCAGGAGTTGC
>JBIIMH010000446.1:0-2725 GCA_044338095.1 Rariglobus sp.
TCGCCAAAGAACGTGTATTGATTATTGCTCATTGAGATATAGCCTTTGCACAACTCATGCCATTCTCCATCAATTAGATGCTAAATTTAGGAGCCCCCTATAGTCTGATTGTTTAGGGCTGTTTGTATTACATTAGCTGATATTGGGCTGCATGAGTGGTGGGAAGCGGTCCCGTTTATACCGATTGCACAGCTATTCAGCACTTTTATCGCAAGGAGGCTAAGGCGCGACGTATGAGACAACTCGTTTTGAGCGAATGCTTTCTTTGCGTCTCTGCGACTTTGCGTTAAAGACCCGGTTGGGCTGATAAAGAGTATTATATCCCTCTTTTATAAAATGGTATAAGAGCTATCCCGTTCTTCGCCTCCGGCGACTTTCTAGTCGTCCTTGTGGAAACTTAATGCAATCTTTTGGAAGGTTAACGCCTTACGGATGCTTTCCCGAAGTCGTCGATCCTTCTGCCAAGCATTTCGTGACTAACGATTCCTCTGATAAGGTATGCCAGTTTAGGTTCCTCGCTGTTTCCGGTGGTTAAGGAAGTGGTGTATGATGTGCACAATTTTACATGCGGCACCGTCTATTATTCGCCAGATTGACTTTGCTGCTATGGTTCCATGAAGCTGTGCACTTAAATCAACTCGTCGCTTTTGTGAAAACGAGATATTGCGGGTCTCTTGGGGTGATTTAAAATTATGGGAAAACAAAAGGCTTGACTGAAAAACTGTGCTGCTAAAATTTCATTGAACGAAAAAAATTAATTATGATGCTCAAGCTGATTATAGTGCTTATTTCTTTTATTGTATATTCAGCAGCCGCAATGGCACAAAGCGATTCTATGCAAAGGGTAATTGTGTTTATGATCGACGGCCTTCACTGGAAAGCGCCGTCCAAATTAAATATGCCCAATTACAAAGCATTGATAGAAGAGGGTTGCTACATCCAAAAGTCCTACATGATTACCCCGCATCATCCTACGGTGGGGGAGTATGGCAAACTTCACACTTCCTCTTTTCCCAATCCGGTTTTGCAAAGCGGCACTGTCTTTATTCGCCCGGGTAATAAAATGTTGCAGGATGTTTTTTCGCCAAAATATTTAACCGCATTCATCACCAACACCATTGCCTATGCCTCTGTGAGCAAGGGTTTCAACTATGTGGTATTAAATCCATCGCTTTCCGATAATGAATTAGTGGACATGTCCATAGATATGTTGGCTAAACAAGACATCAGGTATTTTCGTATTCATTTGCAAACCCCCGGCAATGAAGGACGCTATCTTTCTTATACCACGCCCGATAAACCTTATTTCAGAAACATCTGGGGTAAGGGTTCGCCTTATGTTGCGGCTGTTGAAAATGCAGACGTAGTTCTGGGAAAATTCATTCAATCGCTGAAGGCAAGTGGAAAGTGGAACAGTACTTTGTTGATTGTAACTTCCGACCAAGGACAAAGCGAAATCGGCTGGCACCCCATGATTGATGAAGACAGTTGGGTTACTCCTTTAGTATTTGTTGGGCCAGGCATCGCCAAGGCAAGGGTATTGCCTTATTTTGAACATACCGATCTTACGCCCACCATCGCTCATTTATTTAAAATGCAGCAACCTTGCGTAGATGGCGGATCGGGCAAATTTGTAAAAGAAATTTTAGCGGAAAATCCTGCTGCCGAATTGAAGGATCCTGAATACATTAAAATAATCAATGCCCAAATCAATCAATATAATTCTTTGCGCGCAAAGATTATGTTGGCGGCTGAAAAGGATAAATATTTTTCTAGTCTCATTACATTTTTAGAAAATGAATTGCTCACTCCCGAACCATTTTATCACCAAGATCGATTTATGGAATGGTACAGGGCAGGCACCGTGCAACACCTGATAGCCGCCAACAATAAGGTGTTGGAGCAAATGAGAAAAGAATTGCAGGCGACACGAATGGGCGGCGTAGCACCCCGGTGCAATGACGGGAGGAATTAATTCGGGGTTATGATTCATAGTGGTAACCATTAGGGACCATTGGCTATGTCAGAATGGTTACCCTTATGACATAACTCTGGCCCTGCGCTATGCCTCATCCGAGGTCGGAGACCGGACGCTTACCCAGTACCCATTCTCGTTGTATAACCACGTCCGGCTAACCGTCGGCAAAATCTTGGCCGCATTGCAGGGATAGCGCGGGCACTGTTGCGCAGTACCGCATCGGATCTTGTCCTTTTCACCACGAGGCAGGAATTCACAGGGGAAGTAGCGGGCATTGGTAAACCTCCGCTTGTGGGCGATCAACTCTGGGTGAGCGGGAACGTGCCCGGTGCGGTCTTCCTGCAACTCGGGGCCAAGGTGGCGCGGGCCGCTATACCCAACTACGAGATGTTCGGACGCTCGTCGGCGAAGTGGTTTGATCTTGATCGAGGGTTTCCAGGCGGACTTAGCGGTGGCGGGGTTTTTGATGCCAAGGGACGCCTGGTCGGTGTAGCCATGAGAAACTTATCCGTCACCAGTCCTCAAGCTGCCGGAGCCACGCTCGAACTTGGCAGATCTATCGAGCTCTATCGCATGCTGTCGGAGTTGCGCTAGGTCGGTGGGGCGGTCCGGAAAGAGAGCGTTTTTTTGCCGGGCCGAAGAAGCGGGAATTGTTGCCCTCCTGTCAGCCTGCACAAAGACAAGATGCTCCTGGCGGTTTTTGATAAACCTTAATTTTTTAAAAAAACTTGCACGTGATTTCACGAT
>JBIIMH010000410.1:0-2723 GCA_044338095.1 Rariglobus sp.
ACTTTCAAATCACGGCAGGCCTGCCGCACGCCGCACGCGGGCCCGCTCGCATGATTTGTTTTAATGCCATGAAAAATCCTCCGAGTTGGCAGCGCGTTTGCTAATTGGGCGACTATCGCTTCGACGGCACCGCAGTGGCGCCGTCAGGCAAATCGTAACCCACACAGACACTACACATGCTCAAAGTTAAACAGTTGGTAACCGCAGGCGCTTTGGCGCTGGGCTCCCTCGCGAGCTCCGTTCATGCGGCTGATACGGTCAAGGTTGGCGTTCTTCACTCCCTCTCTGGCACGATGGCGATCAGCGAAACCTCGCTGCGCGACGTCCTCCTGTTCACTTTCGACGAGATCAACGCCAAGGGTGGCGTGCTCGGCAAAAAGATCGAGCCTGTCGTCGTCGACGGTGCCTCCAACTGGCCGCTGTTCGCCGAAAAGGCCAAGCAGCTCCTCGAGGAAGACAAGGTCGCCGTGACCTTCGGCTGCTGGACCTCCGTGTCCCGCAAGTCCGTCCTCCCGGTCTACGAAAAGAACAACGGCCTCCTCTTCTACCCCGTGCAATACGAGGGCCAGGAAGAGTCGCAAAACGTGTTCTACACCGCCGAGGCCGTTAACCAACAGGCTACTCCCGCCATCGATTATCTCCTCGAGCAGGGCTACACCAAGTTCTACCTGATCGGCACCGACTACGTGTATCCACAAACCACCAACCTCGTGCTGCTCGAGTATCTCCTCAGCAAGAAGGTCCCGATCGAGAACATCGGCGGCGGTTTCAAAAAGGACGCTTCCGGCAAGATCATCTCCGCCGGTAAGTACACGCCCTTCGGCCACACCGACTACCAGCAGATCGTTTCCGAAATCAAGCAGTTCTCCGCCGGTGGCAAGGCCGCCGTGGTCTCCACCCTCAACGGTGACACCAACGTGCCCTTCTTCAAAGAATACGCCGCTGCCGGTCTGACCGCTGAAACCGCTCCCGTCGTCTCCTTCTCGATCTCCGAGGATGAGTTCCGCGGTCTGCCCGCCAAACAATTGGTCGGCCAGCTCGGCTGCTGGACCTACTTCCAGTCGATCAAGAGCGAAGCCAACACGGCCTTCGTGAAAAACTTCAAGGCTTGGCTCAAGACCACCACGGTCCCCGGCATAGTCAAAGAAGGTCGCGTGACCTGCTCGCCGATGGTTCTCAGCTACAACGGTGTTTACCTGTGGAAAGCCGCTGTTGAAAAGGCCGGCACTTTCGATGTCGACGCGGTCCGTACCGCCCTCAAGTCCGGCCTGTCCTTCGACGGTCCCGGCGGCAAGGTCACCACCCAGTCCAACATGCACCTGACCAAGAACGTGTTCATCGGTGAGAGCAAAGCCGACGGCCAGTTCAAGATCCTCAAGGAGTTCAAGGATGTTTACGGCGAGCCCTGGTTGCTCGGTAAGTTCAAGGCCCAATAAGCCCACCACTTACGCTGCGCCTGCGGCCAATTCGGCACAGGCCTTGCTAATAGTCCCGTTCATGCGGGAGGAGCGGCTCCTTCAGGGGAGCCGCTCTTTTTTTGCCCGTCTCTTTTTTCACTTTTCCGTAACCGTGCGCATTTTTACTCACTTCATATTTCCCTTGGTTTTCGCCGTGCTGGCCGCCGTCACAGTCCAGGCGGCGCCCACCGTTCGCGACACCCTCGTCGAGGCCATGCTCGCCGAAACCGATGCGCGTAAAATCGAGTTGATCGCCTCGCTCGCCGGCGAAGCCGACCCGGCGATCAAGCCCGTGCTCAAGGCCTGGCGCGAGGATGCGCTTTTCCTCTACGAGCCCACTACGGGCGCCGCCCGCATTCCCGTTCTCCTGGTCGGGGACAAAGACGCCGACGAAGCCCGTGCCGCCTTGCGCGTCGACACCGATGCGCCGCTCCTGGATGCCGCCGGCAAGCCGCTGCGCCTGGTCGCTGCCGACCTCAACGGCGTGGAGCACACCTCCGCCTTGCGCCGCGCGATGAAGGCCGTCGTCGACCTGTTGGAAGTCACCTCGCCCGACCGCAAAAAGCGCCTGCAGGCGGTTCAAACCATCGGCTTCGGCCAGGATTTGACGCAGCTGCCCGCGTTGAAAAAACGTCTGAAGCTGGAAGCCGACCCCGAGGTGTTGCGTGCGTTGCGCGAGGCGATTGCGGTAACCCGCCTCAAGGAACCCGGCAGCGAGGCCAAACTCGCGGTGTTGGCGGAGCTCAAGACGCTGCATTCACTTTCCAGCTACGACCTGATTCGCACCGCGATGCGCGAGGCCGAGTCAGCGGGGGATAAAGCGGTGGCGGAGGCTGCAAAATCCGCGCTGAAGGCGATCGATAAACACAAATCCAACGTCAACTTCGTCGGCACGCTGTTTCGCGGCCTTAGCTTGGGGAGCATCCTGTTGATCGTGGCGATCGGGCTGGCGATCACCTTCGGTTTGATGGGCGTGATCAATATGGCGCACGGCGAAATGATCGCGGTGGGAGCTTACACGACCTACGTGGTCGAAAATATCTTCGGCACCGGCGTCACCTTGCCGTTCTTCGGCTTCAGCCTGGCGATCCCGGGAATGAACACCACCGGCGCTCTCTATCAGTCCTATTTTCTGTTCGCTCTGCCGCTGAGCTTTGTCGCGGCGGCACTGGTTGGCATCGGACTTGAGCGAAGCATTATCCGCTTCCTGTATCGTCGCCCGCTGGAAAGCCTGCTCGCCACCTGGGGCGTGTCACTGCTCCTGCA
>JBIIMH010000411.1:0-2721 GCA_044338095.1 Rariglobus sp.
ACGCCCTCGGGCACCAAGGCCGGCGTAGTGAGCGGAGCGGTGCTGTTTGGGGAATCGACTTCGGTGGCGGCGAATTTCGGCACAGAGGTGCATGCGGCGCTGGCGGGGGTGGAGTGGGGCGGGGTTTCGCCCGAAGTGTTGGCGGCTTGGCAGGCGGGCGGGTGGGGGGAGGCGGTTGTGGCCGAAGCGCGGGCATGCCTGGAGTCGACGGCAGTGGCGGAGGTTTTCAGGTGTTATCCGCGTGCCGAGGTTTGGCGTGAGCGCGCGTTTGAAGTGGTACTCGACGGAGCGTGGATCACGGGGATTTTCGACCGGGTGGTGGTCATGCGCGATCCGGCGGGGCGTGCGGTTGCGGCGACGATTTACGATTTCAAGACCGACCGGCTGGATGCGGGAGGGGCAGAGAAAACGGTGGTGCGCTATGCGGGCCAGCTGGAGATTTACCGGCAGGCGTTGGCGCGTTTGACCGGGCTGGGGGTGGGGCAGATACGCTGCGCACTGGTGCTCACCGCCCTGCGGTTGGTGGTGCCGGTAAAAGCGATGGGGTTAGATTGAGCTTTACATACGGCGGCGCAGGCTGTTTCTCGATCGGTTTCTACACCTTACTTTCAATCCAAACCTGACACCACATGGGTAACCTCAAAAAGAAACGCCGTCTGCAGATGAACAAGCACAAGCGCAAAAAGCGCTTGAAGTCCAATCGCCACAAGAAGCGCACTTGGCAGAAGTAATCTTCTGCTGCTTTTTGATCCCGTTATTACCCGCTCCGTAACCCGGCAGCGGGTTTTTTGTTTTTGGGGGGGGCGGTATTTGGCGTTTTGCACACCATCGAGTGAGGAGAGTTAATCGGTAAATAAATAGCCTTGAACTGGGTGAATTGGATGCCGAGAGTGCGCTACTCTAAAGTTTTAATTGGCGTTTCGGTGGTCGAGTGCATCTACTTTACCTACCAGTACTTTACCCTTTTGCTTACTCCTTCAGCGCGCTAAACCTCGATCGCATGTTTTTTTCAGCGAAATCTAAAGGGTTCTTTGTGGATTTTGGGATGAATACCGTTGTTCTGGCGCGTACCACACGCATCGAGAGCCCTTTTGTTGTTGAGGAAGTCATTGAATGTACGGCGAGTGACCCTGTGTCGCTAGCCGAAGCGATTAACACCCTTCAGGCCGGTAAAACGCCCGGCGGCTATCTGCATGCTGTGTGTGGGGTAACGACTCCACGCCGGGTGGTGCGAAGAGTTGCTATTGAGCCCAAGCGCCTCAAGGAGCCGACCTATTTAAATGAGCTCAGCGTGCAGCAATTACGAATTGAGCCGGATCAGTTTACGCTCGCCGCATTAAGTCCTTCAAGTGGAAGTGATTATGATATGGTTAAGGCGGTCGAGAAAGATATGGTGATCTGTGGGTTACCTAACTCGGAGAGAGGTGTTTTGCAGGAGGGCATTCTGGCGGCAGGAGTATATCCCGAAATGATGGAATTGGGCAGCGTGGCGTGCGTGGGGGCCATGATCGATTACTTGAATTACGCCGGTATCAAGACCCCGGTTCTTATGCTTGAGGTGGAGGCTCAGTCGACCAACTCCTACATCGTTTCAGCGGCCGGCCTTGAGGCCACTCGGCCCATCGCGCAGGGGCTCGATTCGATGATCCCCTTTGTGCAAAAAGAGCTAGGGCTTAAGGACGAAGCCGCCGCACGTAAGTTATTCCTTTCTAATGCGTTCGACTTTACGGGTATGGGGTCTATTTTGATCAAAAAAGTGATCAAGGAGTTGCAGTCCTCCATTGGTTTTTATGAGGTGCAGACCGGCCAGTCGATAAGTCAGGTTGCCTGCACGGTGCTGCCGCCTAAACTAGCGTGGCTGGAAGTGGCCATTGCTGCGGATTTAGGCGTCACGGTATTTAAGCCAGACATTCCTGCGTGGCTCACCGCACGCTCCATTACGCTGGCGGAACACTTGGTTCCAGCTTCACAAGACATTCGCCGTATGGGGCTTTTGGGTTTGATGGTTCGTAATAACGCCGGTCATTCTTCAGCTTCTGAAAAAACCAAGTAACAAATCATCGGAGGCGGTCACACCTTCCTGGCATCCGGACTTTAGGGTCGCGGAACGTCTGCCGGACATCAAGCCGGTCCGCACCATCTTTTTCATAAACGGCGCTGCCGTTTTGATGGCGCTTAGCTTGGCTGTATATGTGGGCTACCGGGAGGTTGCCTTGCGTTCATTACTCGCGGAGACCGCTGCGGCGGAAACCGAAGTGGCGAACACGAAGGTTGCCAGCCGTCAAGCCGTTGAGCTTTTTGATAAATTCAAGGAGCATGAAAAGGCAATTATAGGGTTACAGCAGTTTGTGTCCTCGGGGAAACTGGTGGTTTCGGATTTCGTTTTGCACCTCGGGGCCATTATGCCCCCCAAAATCCGCCTCAACTCCATCGATTATAGGGCGACAGGGGTTATTATCCGAGGGGAAATAGATGGGGCTGCTGAAGAGGCCAGTGGCCTTGCGTTTACTTACCTCGATGTCCTGCGAAAAGATAAAGTGCTCACGGAGCTATTCGATAGTATTAGCCTGACAAGTGTTGCCCGGGATGCCGGGGCGGGGCGGATGAAGTTCGAGTTCGGGCTTAAGTTTAAAGGTGGTTCCGCTAAAAAGGCAGGGGGGGGCAAATGAAGATAGATACACATGTTTTTTTGAGTGCTATACGGAGGTATCCGGTGCTTTC
>JBIIMH010000412.1:0-2712 GCA_044338095.1 Rariglobus sp.
GCGGTCGACGTAGAGGTGCTTCATCACCGAAAGGTCGCCGGCCACCCGGATCAGGGCGTACATGCGCTTCAGGTCCTCGTGAAGCGACTCCATCTCGAAGCGATCGTAAAAGACGCTCTCCCATAACGATGCCTTACCCTTGGCATCGGTGAGCGGAACGGAGTCGACGAAGCGGCGCAGGCGGTTGTAGGTGACGGGCAACTCGCGCTCGCGCCGGTAGCGGCGCAGGTAGGCGTGCAGCCCTGTGCCGATCGGAAAGCAGGTTTTTTTTTGCTGCGGACGCACGGTTGCCAACGGCTTTTCTTCCATAGTGTCGGCGAGCATGCATAAGCCCGAGACCCGCTGGCAACGCTGGAGGTGCCACTCCGTCACTGTTGGCTGTAGTGGTGGCGTTCGCTGCTGATCCTGATTTCAAACGGCATGGCGAAATCCCGCGACACACCACACACAGATTTCGTCTGGTCACCACGCGCAGCGTTCTTAGCGTCGGTGCTCATGCTGTTTATCGCTGCCACCACACTTGAGAAAATCCAAAACGTTCCGCTTCAGGTTTGGCTGAACATCGGGCTGGGCGTGCTCATATTTATAGCCGCTCTCATGGTTCTTCGCATGGTTGCGCAGATGAACAAGATCATCCTCTGCATTCTTGTTTTCGTGGTGATGACAGTGGTTGGATTTAATTGGATTTATAGTCGTAACGAGCCCGAGATCCTTTCTCCGTTGATCGATAAACTGGCGCCGTTTTTTCCCTCTGGAGCCAACGTCAATAAGAATATGAATCGCTAAGCCGGCTGCTTTTCGCGTTAAAGCCGCACCTGCCCAGCAGGTTTGCGGCTTTTTTTTTGTCCCTTATCTCGGCTTTGGCGCGCCTCCATGGCCTTGGATTCATGCATGAGAGGCAGTGATTGTGAGAATGAATTTAACTCCGTTGAATTGTGATTGGTCTTTGGCCGCTAAGTGTCCACGGTACCGCACTTTTACTATGCCCAAATCGCACTCCGACATCGGACTCATTGGCCTCGCCGTCATGGGTCAAAACCTCGCCCTGAACATCGCTGACCACGGCTTCCAGATCTCGGTTTATAACCGTACGGTCGAGAAGACCGACAAGTTTGTCGCTGAAAACCCCAACACTCCCGGTGGTCTGATCGGTGCCAAAACGCTGGAGGAATTTGTGCAATCCATCGCGCTGCCCCGTAAGATCGTCATCCTCGTGCAGGCCGGCAAGGCAACCGACGCGGTCATCGACGGCCTGATCCCGCTGCTCGCCCCCAACGACATCATCATCGACGGCGGCAACGCCCTTTGGACCGATACCATCCGTCGCGAGAAGGCTCTTAAGGAAAAGGGGCTGCGCTTCATCGGTTCCGGCGTGTCCGGCGGCGAAGAGGGTGCGCGTTTCGGCCCCTCCCTCATGCCCGGTGGCGACAAGGCAGCCTTCAAGGAGCTTGAGCCGATCTGGAAGGCCATCGCCGCCAAGGTCGACAAGAAGACCGGCAAGCCCATCATGGGCGCCAAGCCTGGCAAGCCCGTCAAGGGCGGCGTGCCTTGCACCGTCTACATCGGCGAAAACGGCGCGGGCCACTACGTCAAGATGGTCCATAATGGTATCGAGTATGGCGACATGCAGATGATCTGCGAAGCGTACGCCCTCATGGAGGGTCTGCTCGGCCTCAAGCCCGCCGAGATGGGCGCGATTTTCACCGATTGGAACAAGGGCGCTCTCGACAGCTTCCTTGTCGAAATCACCGCCGACATTCTCAAGCAGAAGGATCCGGTCACCAAGAAGCCCTTCGTCGACATCGTCCTCGACACGGCTGGCCAAAAAGGCACCGGCAAATGGACCTCGGTTAACGCTCTGGACATGGGCGTGCCGGCTCCGACCGTCGCCGAGTCCGTTTTCGCGCGCTGCATTTCCGCCGTGAAGGAAGAGCGCGTCGCCGCCTCCAAGGTCCTCAAGGGTCCGAAGATCAAGAAGGTTGCCCCGGCCAAGAAGAAGGCCCTGATCGCCGCGATTCACGACGCCCTTTATTGCTCGAAGATCTGCTCCTACGCCCAGGGCTTCCAGCTCATGCGCGCCGCCCAGACCGAGTACAATTGGAAGCTCAACTTCGGCCAGATCGCCCAGATCTTCCGCGGTGGTTGCATCATTCGCGCCGCCTTCCTGCAAAAGATCACCGAGGCCTACGCACGCAACCCGAAGCTGGCAAACTTGCTCCTCGACGCCTACTTCAACAAGACGATCCAGAAGGCCCAGGACAACTGGCGCAAGGTGATCAGCCTCGCGGTGGAAAACGGCATCAGCGTGCCGACCTTCTCCTCGGCGCTGAGCTACTACGACGCCTACCGTTCCGCCCGCCTGCCGGCCAACCTGCTTCAGGCCCAGCGCGACTACTTCGGCGCGCACACCTACGAGCGCACCGACAAGCCCCGCGGGAAGTTCTTCCACATCGACTGGCCCGAGGCTAACCGCCCCCAGCTCGAAGCCTAATAGCCACGGGGTAGTTTTCGGGGAGGGGCGGCCTCCGGTTCGTCCGTGTTCGAAAAGCAGCGCAGACTTCCAGTCTGCGCCGGCAAGCGTCCGAGGTAGACAGGGAAGTCTGCGCTACTTTTTCGGCTACCCGAACCAGCCCACACGGAGGAGGGCCATCCCCTTGCTCGATTTCGAGGCGCGACCCATCGGGGGCGCGCCTTTTTTGTGGCCTCGTCGTC
>JBIIMH010000033.1:0-10012 GCA_044338095.1 Rariglobus sp.
CGATGGCTTTCCCACCAACGCCCTCCACGGTTGGGTCAAGTCGCTGTGGAAGCTCGCCGATCAGGAAAAACCTCTCGGTACCTTGGTGTTTTTTGACCTCGACGGTTCCCATGAGCGCCAGGCGTTGCTGCCTGAATATAAGGCGCAACGCTCCGAAATGCCCGAGGCCTTGCGCCAACAAATCGAGCCGATCAAGGCCCTCACCCGCGCCATGGGTTACATCGGCATCGAGCAACACGGGGTCGAGAGCGACGACGTGCTTGCCTCACAAGCCGTCGCCCTGGCCAATCAGGGCCACGAGGTGCTGATCGTCAGCTCAGACAAGGATTTCGCCCAGATCGTCGACGATCGCATTAAAATTCTCCTTCCGCCGCCTTCGGCCAACCCCAAGCTCGGCTGGCAATTTCGCGATAGTGCCGCTGTGCTGGCGAAATTCGGCGTCCCGCCCACCCAGATCGCTGACTACCTGGCCCTGGTCGGCGACACCTCGGACAACATCCCAGGAATCTCCGGGGTGGGTCCCAAAACTGCTGTCAAATGGCTCCAGCGTTTTGGCAACATCGAGGGCGTCATCGCCAACGCCGACAAACTTGAGCCGGAGCGTTTTCGCGCGGTGGTGGGCGAGCGCGCCGACGACTTGCGGCGCAATCTGAAGCTGACCACGCTCAACTTGGCGTTGCCCACGGTGGCCGCCGAAGCGCCCATCGTCGATTCGGCCCAGTTGTTCACGCTATTGGAAGGCTTTGAAATGAAGGGCGGGCTCAACGAGGCGCGCACCCGTTACGGCCAGCCCGAGTTTTTGTTTTAACCCGCCGCTTCTTCGCTCGATTTTCTCATGTCAGTCGTCTTGTCATCCTCACGTTTAGGCATGGTGCGCAGGCTTTCGCGCGGTTTCGGCATTGGCTTGTGCGGTTGGTTGCTGGCAGTGGGCTTTGTGGTTTGGCACGCCAGTGCGGTGGAGGGCTATTTGACGCGGGTAACGGCCACGCGGTTCACCGCTGCGCCGGTGACCACGCCGCTCACCTGCGTGCCCCAGGCAATCGCCGCCGATGGCCAAGTGTGGATCCGGCACGCCTTGGCGTTGGCTGAGACCGGCGCGTGGCGTCTTCGCACGACCGACCTGGATAACGCACCGGCGGGGAGGGATGTTTACTGGAACTCGGGGTGGGCGCTGTGGTTGGAGGCTTGCGGCCGGGTGCGACGCGCATGCACCGGTGAGCCTCTGCCGCTGGCGATCGAGTTGGCTTCGCGTTGGGCCCAGCTGCCTGTGCTCGTGTTGGTGATCACTTTGGCTGCGGTTTGGGTGGGGCGGCGTTGGGGTGGTGGAGCTGCGGCGCTCACCGCTGTCGCGCTGGCCGGGCATCGCGGGTTTTACGAGGGGTTTTATCCGGCGTATTGCGATCATCACGGCCTGATTAACGCCGCCGTGCTGGGACTGGTTCTGGGTGCGGTTTTGGCTGGGGCGGGGTGGTGGCAACGGCGTCCAGGCGCGGATTTTTCACCGCTGCCGGATTCGGAGGCGGTGGTCATGCGCGCGGCGACGTTTTCGGCGGTGGCGGGTGCGCTGGGCCTGTGGGTGAGCGCCGCTTCGCTGGTGGTGCCAATCGCGTTGACCGGGTTGGGCGTGCTTGCCGCCGCGTTGTGCTGCGGGCGAAGTAGCGACGCGAATCTCGTGTGCGTACCGCTGGCTTGGCGGCGCTGGGGCCAGGTGGGCGCGTGGGTGAGTCTAGGACTTTATCTGCTGGAAAACGCCCCTGATCGGCTGGGGATGCGGCTGGAGGCGAATCATCCGCTTTACAGTTTGGCGTGGTGTGCGGGAGGCGAGTTCATCGCCGCCGTGCTGGTCTGGCGTAACCAGCAGCGGTCGGTAGCTTGGCTGGCTCCTCGCCTGTTGGGCTGGGGGACACTGGTGTTGGCCGCGCCTGTTTTCGTGTGGGCGAAAGGCACCTCGGTGTTTCTGCCGTTGGATCCGTTTTTGCTGCGGATTCATTCCTCGATCGACGAATTCGAGCCGCTGCTGACGGCGGCAACTCGCACGGGGTGGTCGATGTATGCTGATCAGGTGTTCATTTCGGCGGTGGCAGGGGTGGTTTTGGCCGTGTGGGGGTGGCGCAAGCCGTCCGCGGCCCAGCGCATCGTGGTAACACTGGCGGCGATCGTGGCGTTGACCCTGACGGCTCAGGGCTGGTTTCAGCGCCGGTGGCTGCTGCCGTCGAGTGGCCCGCAAATCGTCTTACTTATCCTTGTGCTTGTGGCCTTGGTCGCCCCGTTGCACCGGCTGTGGCGAGCGGCGGTTTTACTCACAGTTGGCGCTCTGCTGTTTGTCCCCGGACCGTGGTTGCTAACGAGCGACCGGTTGCGGGTGCAGCGGGCAAACGACGTTCAGATCGGCGAGACGATGCAACTGCTCTACCGCGACATGGCGGAGGCGCTGCGCAAGGCCGGGGCTGATGAGCGCTCGGTGGTGCTGGCCAGCCCCAACGCCTCGGTCGGAGTCGGCTACTATGGCCGGTTGCGCTCGGTGGGTACGCTGTATTGGGAAAACCGCGCGGGCTTGAAAACGGCGGCGGAAGTCTTCGGTGCCCGCGACGAAGCGGAGGCCGAGGCGCGGATCAAGGCCGCCGGAATCACCCACGTGGCACTGGTTTCGAGCTACGATTTTTTGCCTGAATACGCCTATGCCCTCGACGGCGTGCAGTTGACGGCGGAGGCCGGGCGGGAGCGCTTCGGAGCGCGGTTGCTTTATCAGCACCGCGTGCCCGTGTGGTTGCGGCCGTTGCCCTACCGGGTGCCGGCTCCGCTCGCGCCGCTGGGTTTTCAGGTTGCTCTGTTTGCGGTCGATTTCAGCACGGCGCCCGCAGTCTCCCACGAACGCATCGGACGGTATCAGCTCTCTCAGGGTAAACGCGATTTGGCGGAGGCTAGTTTTCTTGCTTCGCTGGCGGCCGATGCCAGCCGCCCCGAGGCTTGGCTGCGGCAGGGCGAAGTGTTGCTGGCGCGCGGGCGTCTGGCGGAGGCGAGTCGTTTTATCAGGGCGGGAATTGACCGCGCTCCGGCAGAGCAGCGGGATCGGTTGCTACGGGCAGCGGCCGCCTTGCTGGCGCGCCAGGGGCCGGCGGGTCAGGCCGAGGCTGAGCGTCTGCTCGGGTTACCTGCTCAGTGAGGGCGGCTTGGGTGCGCGCCGCGTCAGGCGAGTTTTTCCACAGCGTAGGCGCGGGCCAGTAGGCTGTAATATTAAAAGTGTAGGATGGCTATCGGCTTAGCGGCACGGCGGGCATCACGCGCTGCTGGAGTCTGACCGAAGCGTTCGCCCAAGGAAGGGTGAATGGCGATGTGATGAAGTGGCTTTATAAAGCAATAAAGCTAGGGCGATCCTCGTTTATTTCAGCTACTGTTTTGCTTGTGACCGCTAAATATAATTCGGCCCGTATTGAAGAAGGATCATAAAGTTGGGCTGAGCAAAAGCGGCGTCAATCGCTTGCGCGGATACCTCGGTGAATAGTTTTATAGTAATGCAAAATGGTCAAATCACCATCGCTAGCCTGCCTCTATATTCACCCGAGATAAACCTCGATGAATAGGTCTGGAATCACGCCAAGGCGCGACTCTCAAAACTATTTATCATTACTAAAAAGAATTTAAGCGCTCGATCGTTCAAAAAATGACGGACATATAGCGCACCTCCGACTTTATAAAATCGTTTTTCCAAATCAAAAACACGAAGTGTTCTGCAATTTGAGTCAACTGCCGAAACTTACACATCGACTAATGGCAGTCTTGGTTTCTTTGGTTTGTTTGTGGGGTGTTGCCTGCGTGGATCGAGATGCCAGCCAGCTTGGGCAGGGGCTTAAAGCTGCGTTCACGTAGGATAAGAGGTGCGTTTTTTTCACGTCGAGGAGTCGCCCAGTTCGGGATACACCCCATGGCCCGGACGCACCCGTGATGGCATCATGAGCGTACCCGCACTTCGCCCCAGTCGGGAGCCCCGGTTGCTCATCTAAATGCCCCCGTTTTATACCCCATGAACACAATTATGTCCCTGAATGGCAGTCATCTTCAGACCTATAACCGCATCTTCCAGCATCCGACCTTGTATAACATCGAGTGGCGCGAGGTGATCGCCATGCTCCGCGACCTCTGCCTCGTCGAGGAAAAGCCGAACGGGAGCCTGCGCTGCACCCGGCGCGGCCAGACCCTGGTTCTACGTGCGCCTTTGACCAAGGAGGTCAGCGATATCAATGAACTCAACGCCCTGCGCGATTTTCTGCTTAGCACCGATGAGCTTCCACCCGAAACCGGCGAACCCACGGCGCATTGGGTCCTCGTGATCGACCACCATCAGGCCCGTATTTTTAATTCAGACCAGCAAGGCACCCAAGCCCTCCAAATTAAGCCGCCGCAACCCACCGACCACTTTCGCCACACGGTGGATTCAGTCGACTTTTCCCACAGCAAAGAGCCCCACGGACAGAATACTTTTTTCGCCTCCGTCGCCCAGGCTTTAACGGATGCACCCAATATTCTGATTTTGGGAAACGGCACCGGCACAAGCAGTTGTATGCTGCAATTTGTCGGCTGGGTGAAATCCCATCATCCCGATCTGGCGGGCCGCATTATTGGCACCCTCGGGGTCAATGAGCATCATATGAGCGATGACCAACTGCTCTGCGTGGCTCGTAAGAATTTTACGGCCCACCACGTGCGGTGAGCATTTTTACGCCGGCTGCAGATTGGGGTGGTGCGCAAACCAAGCTTGTGCCGCGTCGCGGTCAGCGGCGATTTGCGCACGCAGGGCCTCCACACCGTCGAAACGCTGTTCGGGGCGCAGGAAGCTGAGCCATTCGATGAGTAACTCGTCACCGGCACCAAAGGGGCAGGCGGCTAGCAGGTGAATCTCAAGGCGGGGAACACTGGAGTTTTCCACCGTGGGGCGCAGGCCGTAGTTGGCCACGGCGGGCAGCGGGATTGCGGTTTTGGGGCCGGAAACGCGCACGGTATAAACGCCAAAGCGGGGGCGCTGGTCCGGTTCCCAGACCACGTTGAGGGTGGGAAACCCCAGTTTGCGCCCGAGTTGCTTGCCGGGCGCGACCACACCCTCGGCAAAGTAGCTGTAGCCGAGCAGCGCATTGGCTTCTTCCATTTTGCCCTCCGCCAGGTAGGTGCGGATACGCGTGCTGCTGATCGGCTCCTCGTTTTGCTTAATCCGCTCGGCGCTCACCACGTTGATGCCCAATTGTTTGGCTGAGTTTACCAGAACGTGGATGTCGCCGAGCCGGCCTTTGCCGAAGCGCCAGTTTTCGCCCACATAGATCGTCGCCAGGTTGGGTAACAACCGTTTGAGGCGCGGCAGGAACTCCTCGGCCTCTATGCTGGCGAACGGTCGGTCAAACGATTGGGTGATGACCGCGTCGACCCCGAGTCGGGTTAACTGCCGGTTTTTTAGGGCCGGAGTCATGATCAGCTGCACGGGCGAATCCGGGCGGAACAGGCGGCTTGGGTGCGGCCAGAACGTGAGCACTGCGGCAACTCCGCCGCTGCGGTGGGCCGAATGCACCGCCGACTCAATGACCGCGTGGTGCCCCAAATGGACTCCGTCGAACATGCCGATTGCCAGATGCAGCGGGCCGGAGGGGAGCTCGGGGGCGGCCTCTTCGATGGAGTTGTAGCAGCGGGTAGCCACGGCGCAGCAAGGGGTTAAAATGGCCGGGGCGGAAAGCTCCGGCGATCTCAGTTGTTAACCAAAAGCCACGCTGGGCGCGGCCTCGTAAGCGGGAATGAGCACTTGGTCGATTTCGGCAGGCGTCATTTTTTGCAGCTGCTCGAGCGTTACGGCCTTCGAAATGTTAAGAGATCCCGAGGAAATACGGCGCAAGGCCTTCAAGTGGGCGCCGCACCCCAGGCGTTGGCCGAGGTCGTGGGCGAGCGTGCGCACGTAGGTGCCCTTGGTGCAAAGCACGCGGAAATCGAGCTCGGGGGATTCCCAGCGGGTGAGCTCGTAGTTCATCACTCGAATGAAGCGCGGTTCGCGTTCCACTTCCTCGCCTGCACGGGCACTTTTATAAAGGGGTTTTCCGGCGATCTTGATGGCCGAAAACATCGGCGGGATCTGGTATTGGTCGCCGAGAAAGCCGGCGAGGGCCTTGCGCACGTCGGCTTCGGTGAGAACGGGCACGGGGGCAGAACTCAGGACTTCGCCCTCGGCATCTTGGGTGTTGGTGACTTTGCCCAGTTCGATGGTCCCGGTGTATACTTTTTCCACGCTCATGAGGTACTGCGAGAGCTTGGTGGCTTTGCCTACCAACATCACCAGCAGGCCGGTCGCCATCGGATCGAGTGTGCCGGCATGACCGATACGCTTCATTTTGAGGATGCCGCGGAGTCGGGCGACCACGTCGTGGGAGGTGTGCGCGCCGGGCTTGTCGATCAGGAGCACGCCATCGAATTCTTTGGTAGGTGCGAGCATCAGCTTGTTGGTTTCTTAAGTCTTTCCACGGCAGTGATCTGGTCGCCGAGTGCGGCGACGAGGCGGGAGCGAAGCAAATCCACCGCAACGTTGGTTTGGTTAAGACCGGCCGCACAGGCATGGCCACCGCCGTTAAAATGCGCGGCGATCAGGTCCATGCGGTATACGGGGTCTTTGGCGCGCAGGCTGGCTTTGATGGAGCCGGCCTGTTCCTCGATAAGCACGCCGATATCCACGCCTTCGATGGAGCGTGCATAATCAACCAGGCCCTCGGCGTCTTCCTGACTGGTTCCGGTGGCAGCGTAGATGCCGTCGGGCAGACTGCCTATGCATACGCGCCCGTCGCACTCGTAGCGCAGGGAGGCGAGAAAACGTTGCAGCAGTTCAAGTTTACCCGGGGTCTCGCGCTCATAGAGCTCGGCGGCGGCGGCCGCAGGTTGGGCGCCGCGGGCCATCAACTCGCCGACGATCATAAAGGTGCGCCGCGAGGTCGAATTGAAGCGAAACTGGCCGGTGTCGGTGGCGATGCCCGTGTAAAGTGCTTGGGCGGCCTGGGCGTCAACCGGGAGGTGGTGGTCGATAAAAAGGCCGGCGAGGATTTCGGCCGTAGCGGCTGAGCCCACATCGATAAAGTTATGCGTCGCGAACCCGTCGTTGGAGAGGTGGTGATCGATGTTCGCAAACGGGGCGGGGAAGCGCGTCTTAAACTTCAGACCGGCCCGGCTTTGGTCGGCACAATCGACGTAAATCGCGGTGAGTTCGCCTTCCGGCAGGCCGTCGAAACGCACCAGAGGCGTATCGCCCACGGCAAACTGAATGCGGCGCGGCGTGGGGTCGGGATTGGCGCAGATGGCGTCGATGCCCAAAGCGCGCAGCACACGGGTGAGCGCCACCTGCGAGCCGATGCAGTCGCCGTCGGGCCTGGCATGCGAGATGACCACCACCCGTTGATCTTCCAACGAACGCAGGAAGGCCGCGAACCGGTCGTAGAACTCAGGGTAGATCAACTCCACGCGTTACTCCTTGCCCGGAGGCGGAGGTTGAGCGGCGTTACGGGCCTTGTCCTGCGCCGCAATGTCATCGAGTACCGATAGGATGCGATTACCGCGATCGGTCGACACATCCATCACGTAGGTAAAGTGAGGCATGTTCTTGAGCACAATGCGCCGCCCCAATTCAAAGCGGAAGTCCTTGGAGTTGTGCTTGAGCCAGCGCAGGCATTTCTCGGTTTCTTCCTCGTCGCCGGTGACGGCGACGAACACGCGGGCTTCGTGGAGATCGGGCGAGACTTGGACGCCGGTGAGGGTGATCGCCACCGCCTCGTCCTTGTAGATGGTACGCAGAATGGCGCTTAGCTCGCGCTGAAGCAGCTCGTTAACACGAAGGGTGCGGGTGGACATGTTTTAAAGTGAGCGACTCGCGTGGTTTTCGCGAGTCGCAGCAGGCAATCAGAGCGAAGCGCGAACCTTGGTGATCTCGTAGCACTCGATGACGTCACCGGGCTCGTAGCCGTTGAAATCACCCAGCTTGATACCGCATTCGATGCCGGCACGCACCTCGGTCGCGTCGTCCTTGAAGCGCTTGAGGGTGGTGACTTTGCCCTCGTAGATCATCTCCTTCTTGCGGCGGAGACGGGCGGAGGCGTTGCGCGTGATCTTGCCTTCGGTGACCAAGCAGCCGGCCACAAAACCCTTGGCGAGCGGGAACGTGGCGCGCACTTCTGCGGCGCCGGTCTTGGTCTCCTTGAGATCGGGGTCGAGCAGGTCGGCCATCATGTCGCGAGCCTTGTCGGCCAACTCATAGATGATGCCGTAGGTTTCGATGCGCACGCCGTGATGTTTGGCGACTGCGGTGACGCCGTTTTCCAGTTTGGTGTTAAAGCCCACAACGACCGCACCGGCGGCGCTGGCCATCAGAACGTCGGTCTTGGACACCAGGCCGACTTCGACAGACACGACTTCGAGCGAAACCTTGTTGCTCTTGATGTTTTCGAGGACGTTGCGCACGGCCTCGGTTGAACCGAATACATCGGTCTTGATGATCAACTTGAGCACCTTGGCTTGGGTGGCGGCGATGTTAGCGAAGAGGCTCTCCACCGAGATTTCCTTCGGCGCGGCGTCGGCCTGACCGGTGGTCTTGCGAATGAGGTGCTCGGCTTCTTCGGCCAATTGTTCAGCCTCACGGGCGTTCTTGGTGGAACGGAATTCGGAGCCGCTGTCAGGCGCTCCGGACCAACCGATGACGCGCACCGGTGTGGCGGGCGGGGCCTCTTTGAGATTCTTGCCCGCGTCATCAAACATGGCGCGCACCTTTGCCCAGTGCGGACCACACACGATGGCGTCACCAACGCGCAGCGTACCACGCTGGACGATGACCGTGGCCAGCGGACCGCGTCCGACTTCGATCTGGGACTCGATAATGATGCCCGACGGCTCGGTCTTGGGATTGGCCTTGAGCTCAAGCACGTCGGCTTGGAGCAGGATCATGTCCAACAGGTCGCTGATACCGGTGCCTTTGAGGGCGGACACGGGCACGGTGACGGTTTCGCCACCCCAGTCTTCGGGGGCGATGTTGCGCTCCTGCATCTGCTGTTTGACGCGCTCGATGTTGGCGCCGCGAGCATCCATCTTGTTGACAGCAACCATCAGGGTTACGCCGGCATTTTGCGCGTGCTTAAGCGCCTCGTCGGTCTGCGGCATGAAGCCGTCGTCGGCTGCAACCACGAGCACAGCGATGTCGGTGACATCGGCACCACGGGCGCGCATTTTGCTGAAGGCAGCGTGGCCAGGGGTGTCGAGGAAGGTGATCTTTTTGCCCGCGTGTTCGATCTGGTAGGCACCGATATGCTGGGTGATACCACCGGCCTCACCTGCGCAGACGTCGGCCTTGCGGATAGCGTCAAGCAACGAGGTTTTGCCGTGGTCAACGTGGCCAAGGATACAAACAACGGGAGGGCGGGGGGCGAGGTTTTGCACCTCGGCCTCGGCGGCCGCCTTTGCCTTGTGGGTCGCCTTTTCCTTGGCGGTTTGCTGGATCTGCTGCGCGGCTTCACCGCGGTGCTTGATCTCGAGCATGAAGCCATGTTTTGCCGCGACCTTTACGGCTACGGCCTCATCGATCGCCTGGTTCATCGAGGAGAAGATGCCCATCTCCATGAGTTCGGAGATCAGCTTGAAGGGCTTCATGCTCAACGCGGTCGCGAAGTCACGCACGATGATCGGCGGCTTAAGGTGGATAACCTTAACGTCGCCCTCGGTGGTGATGGTGACCGTCTGGGCGGGCGGGGTGGCGCGCATGCCCGGGTTGCCGGGGGCGGACACTACGGCTGGCGCCGGACGCGGCGCGCCCGGAAGCGTCATGGGGGCGCGTGGTGCCGAAACCGGGGCTGGCGCAACCGGTGCCGGACGGGGGGCCGGCGGGGGTAGCACGGGTGCAGGACGAGGGGCCGACGAAACGGGGGCTGGGGCCGGGGCGACTACGGGCGGGCGCAGCGGGGCGGGAGCCGGGGCCGAGACCACTGCTGGCCGTGAAATGGGTGGTACGGGTGCA
>JBIIMH010000413.1:0-2701 GCA_044338095.1 Rariglobus sp.
GGCGCAAATAGCCGGCCTGGCCACACCACCGGCACCGCGAGGGCAAGTGTCGGCCGGTGGGCGGCCGTTGCGTGTGGCGGTGGTATCGGGGGATTTCCGCCGGCATGCCGTGGCGTCGTTTTTTGAGCCGCTGTTGGCGCATCCCCGTCCCGCCGGCATTGAGGTGTGGCTGTACCATGATCACACGGTGGTCGATGAGGTCAGTGTCCGCCTGCAGGGTTTGGCGACCCAGTGGCGGCATATCGGCGGGCTGGCGAACGGGGCCGTGGAGGCGCTGCTGCGCGCCGACGCCCCCGACGTGTTGATCGATCTGGCCGGGCACACGGGTTTGAACCGCCTGCCCCTGTACGCAAAGCGGGTGGCGCCCGTGCAAATTTCGTACCTCGGCTATCCCAACACCACGGGCCTGGCGGCGATGGATTACCGGTTGACCGACGCCTTTGCCGACCCCGTTGGCCGTACCGAGTCTTTGCATACGGAGCAACTGGTGCGGTATTCGCCCTGCGCCTGGGCCTACCAGCCGCCGGTTGACGCGCCGGTGCCTGCGCCGCCCCCCTGTGCGGGAGGGGCGCCGGTTACGTTTGGGTCGTTCAACAATCCGGCCAAGCTGAGCGGGCAAACGCTGCGGTTATGGGCGCGGATTTTGCAGGCTGTGCCCGGCTCGCGCTTGTTGCTCAAGGGACATGGTTTCGATGGTGCGGCAATGCGCGAGCGTATGGCCGCACGTTTTGCCTCGGTGGGCGTGGATCGCTCCCGGGTGGAGATGATCGACCGCACGCGCTCCGCGCAGGCTCATTTGGAGCTTTATGCCCGGGTGGATGTGGCGCTGGACCCGGTTCCCTATCACGGCACAACGACGACCTGCGAGGCCCTGTGGATGGGCCGTCCGGTCGTCGCGTTGGCAGGCGAAGATCACCGCAGTCGGGTGGGGGTTTCCCTGCTGGCCGCCTGCGGGCACTCCGAGTGGGTGGCTTTATCCGAAGATGACTACGTGCGTATCGCCATGGGTTTGGCGGCGGACCCAGTCGGGCTGGCCGCCATAGGCCAAGGACTGCGCGGGCGCATGGCGGCAGGGGCATTGCTGGATCACGCAGGGCAAGCGGTGCGTTTTTGGGAGGCGGTTGCGGGTTGCGCCCACGGAACGCTTGCGGGTGGCGTCTGAGGCGAGGCGGTGGAGACTTTTATGGCTGAGGGGGCGCGTTGAGAGGGGATTTGGTTCTTTTTAGCCCTGTAAATGGGCTCCTTGTTTAGGTCACACGACCCACTCCACGGCACTTGAGAATGTAAAACAGGTGTTTTTTTAGGAATTTCGTTTGATTTATCACTCTTTTCTTAAGCGGCTTAAGTGATTATCTGGCCAGGCATGGAGGCGGGTTCGCCGATTATTTCTAAAAAATAATTCAACTGCGCGCTAAAGTTTCCGCCGAAAGCGCCGTTATTAAAGGCATCTGAGGGAAACCCCTCAGCTGGATCGGCCCGAATCCCTCTTCGGCCCGTCGCCCTACGGACAGGGTCGTTTAATCAAGGAAGAACATCATGTCTGTCGTCATTAACACCAATTACGCGGCTACCGTTGCCTCTAATAACTTAGCCACGTCCAATAACATGCTGCAGAAGAGCCTTAACCGGCTTTCTAGCGGTTCGAAGATCGTTTCCCCTTCTGACGATGCGGGCGGTCTTGCTGTATCGATGAAGCTCAGCGCCACGGCCAAGCGCCAGGGTGCCGTTAACAACAACATCGGCAATGCGGTTTCCCTCCTGCAGACGCAGGACGGCGCATTAAAAGTCACCGGCAGCGTCCTGGCCCGCATCAGCGAGCTGAAGGTGCTCAACAGCGATGTCACCAAGAGCTCGAGCGACAAGGATAACTATAACACCGAATTTATGTCGCTGCGCGCCCAGTTGACCGCGCTCACCAGTGAGAAGTTCAACGGTATCAGCCTGTTCGGTACCAGCACCATGGCGATCGCCACCACCGAGGACGCCTCGACCTCCTCCTCCGTCACGGTTGCAGCCCGCGATTTGGTGAGCACCTCCGGTGGTATCGGCGCCATCGCCACCACCGCCACCAGTTTGACCAGCCTGCCCCTTGCCGATGTCACCACCGCCTTGGAAAATGTTGCGAACATGCGCGCTTCCAACGGTGCCGAGCAAAGCCGCCTGGGCTTTGCCTCCGAACTGTTGACGATCAACAAGGCCAACCTCGAGGCGGCCACCAGTCGGATCACCGACGTGGATGTCGCCGCGGAATCGACCAATCTTGCCCGGTGGAATACGCTCGTCTCGGCAGGCACCTCGATGCTGTCGCAGGCCAATCAAAGCGCGCAGACCGCGCTCAAACTGCTCCAGGGCTAATAAAAATCCGCCACGTCCGCCGCCTTCGCTTCCGGCGAGGTCGAGCTGACGGGGGATTAAAACGGTGGGTTTCCCACCTTGCCGGTTGCCTCGGGTGGTGCATCCACCCGGCTCTCTATAAATCCTACTAAACGGGGCGCTGCCCCTGCATGGCCTGATCCGGACCCCTCCGGATCCGTGACGACGCCGGATGTCGTGTAAAACGATCAAGGAAAGATACCCCCATGGCTGTTGTACTAAATACCAACTATTCAGCGACGATGGCGGCCAACAACTTGGCCACATCGAGCTCAATGTTACAAAAGAGCCTCAATCGGCTCTCCAGCGGTTCAAAAATAGTAAACCC
>JBIIMH010000414.1:0-2699 GCA_044338095.1 Rariglobus sp.
CGTGGCGGCGGCATCCTTGGCGACCCACTGGTGCGCGCCGGCAGGGCTCTTGGTGAGTTCCCATTCGTAGCGGAACAAGTTTTCAAAGTAGTTATTACTCCATTGGGTGGGCGTCGTGGTCCACGTCACCTCGATGCCGCTGGTGATCGTGTGAGCGCCTTTGCCGCTGCCGTAGCTGTTCGCCCACCCCAGACCCTGCTCGGCCAAACCGGCGGCTTCGGGCTCAGGGCCCACATGGGTGGCCGGGGCAGCTCCATGGGTCTTGCCGAAGGTGTGACCGCCAGCGATTAGGGCGACGGTCTCCTCGTCGTTCATCGCCATACGGGCGAAGGTTTCGCGAATGTCCTTGGCCGAGGCGAGAGCGTCGGGGTGGCTGTTCGGACCCTCGGGATTGACGTAGATCAAGCCCATCTGCACGGCGGCCAGGGGAGCTTCAAGGTCACGCTCGCCGGTGTAGCGTTTATCGCCCAACCAGGTGCTCTCGGAGCCCCAATACACATCCTCCTCCGGCTCCCAGACGTCATCGCGTCCGCCACCAAAACCGAAGGTTTTGAAGCCCATCGACTCAAGGGCGCAATTACCGGTGAGAATCATCAAGTCGGCCCAAGAGATCTTGTTGCCATATTTTTGTTTGATCGGCCAAAGCAGTCGGCGCGCCTTGTCCAGATTGGCGTTGTCCGGCCAACTGTTGAGGGGCGCAAACCGTTGCTGGCCGGCGCGGGCGCCACCTCGACCGTCACCGGTGCGGTAGGTGCCTGCACTGTGCCAGGCCATACGAATGAAGAACGGACCGTAGTGCCCGAAGTCGGCCGGCCACCAGTCCTTCGAATCCGTCATCAATGCGCAGAGGTCGGTTTTGAGCGCCTGAAGGTCGAGTTTTTTAAACTCCTCGGCGTAGTCAAAGTCCGCGCCCATTGGATCTGACAGGCTGGAGTTTTGATGCAGCACCTTAAGGTTAAGCTGATTGGGCCACCAGCCGCGATTGGACTTGGCTTCGGCGGTCGTAGCCGCGGGTTTGGGTGTCGTGCCGTGCAGATGAGGGAAGGGGCACTTGCCACCAGTGTTTCCGTTTTGGTTTTCCATGTGAATTAGAGGTGTGAGCGGGTAAAATGGCGCCGTGCTTGATTTATAACGCCCTCATTCCACCAGGCCGCTTGTGCGGCAGACAGTTTAAGGGGTCACATTGCATTCAGCGTGTGAAATTGTTTTTAGGACAGTAGCCGGAAGATGAGCGAGAAAAACGTGGTGACTGGCCCGGCTCTGGGCGAGCGCCAACTCGGGCGTTTGAGTGAAAATGGCCTGAACCGCAGCCAACCCGGCACCGCGCTACCAGCGCCGTCCACGCCGGACCGGCGGTTGGGGCTAAAAGCTTCAGCCTACAAAAAAGGCCGGACGTATTTCGTCCGACCTTTTTATAGGCCCAGTCCCGCGCGTGACGCGCAAGCAGGGCTGCGGTGGATCAACGCGAGCCGCGCATCAGGCGGCTCTTCGGCTTGGCCAGCGGCGCGGCCTCGGCGATCGCCTTCTCGTCGAACAACGCCGAATAAACGTAAGGAAAACCCTCCAGTTTTTTGCGCTCAATGGTCGCGCCGATGAAGCGCTCGATCGACCGCGCGTCGCGCACGTCTTCCTCGGTCACCAAAGTAAACGCGTCGCCGGTTGCCTGGGCGCGGCCGGTGCGGCCGATGCGGTGCACGTAATCCTCGGCGTTTTCGGGTACGTCGTAGTTGATCACATGCGACACGCCGGCGATGTCCAAACCGCGGGCGGCGATGTCGGTGGCGACCAGCACCTCGAAACGGCCGTCCTTAAAGCCCTGCAGCGCCTCGACACGCTCGCGTTGGCTGCGGTCGGAGTGAATCACGCCGACGGTGTGTTTTTCGGACAGCAGGCGGTGGGCAATGCGGTCGGCCCCCATCTTGGTGCGCGTGAAAATAATGATGCTCTTAAACTCGGTGCGGCGCAGCAGCTCGATTAAGAGGTCGAACTTCTGGTTGGCGACGACCGGATAAAAGGCGTGGGAAACGGTTTCTGCGGCCGAGCGGCGCTGGCCGATCTTGATTTCGACCGGGTCTTTGAGCGCCCAACCGGCGAGCTGGGCCAGTTCGGGCGGCATGGTGGCGCTGAAAAACAGCGTCTGGCGAACTTGAGGGCAACGTTGGATGATGCGCTTCACGTCGGGTAAAAAGCCCATGTCGAGCATGCGGTCGACTTCGTCGAGCACGAGAATTTCCACGTCGGCCAGACTGGCGGTGCCCTGCTCAAGGTGGTCGAGCAGACGGCCGGGAGTGGCGGCGATGACGTCAACGCCACGGGCCAAGTCGTCGCGTTGTTTACCATAACCCACGCCGCCGTAAACCACGGTCACGGTGAGATCGGTGTATTTGGCGTATTTCTGAAACGCTTCTTCGACTTGCAGCGCGAGTTCGCGGGTGGGCTCCAGCACGAGGCAGCGGGTCTTTTTTTGGTGCGAGCCAAGACGGTGCATGAGCGGCAGGGCAAAGGCGGCGGTTTTCCCCGTGCCGGTCTGGGCCGAACCGATCACGTCCTGGCCGGCAAGAACCACGGGGACAGCCTGGGCCTGGATCGGGGTCGGCTCGGTGTAACCCATCTCGGCCACCGCAAAGGCGATGGCATCGTTGAGTCCGAGCTGGGTGAACGCCGTGTCCTGCTTAGGAATCTCGATGGGCGCTACCGGT
>JBIIMH010000415.1:0-2696 GCA_044338095.1 Rariglobus sp.
GCAAAACAAAAAAGCGCCGAGGCTTGGTAGCCACGGCGCGCTGGATGAAAGCTAAAAACAACGACCTTAGACGATGTTCACCTTGCGGTGGACCTTATCGAATTCGACCTTGCCGTCGGTGAGGGCAAACAGGGTCCAGTCGCGGCCAATGCCGACATTTTTTCCGGCGTGCAGTTTGCTGCCGCGCTGACGGACGATGATGTTGCCGGCGATGACGGCTTGGCCGCCAAATTTCTTTACGCCGAGACGTTTTGAGTGGCTCTCGCGACCGTTGGACGTGGAACCTGCACCTTTTTTATGCGCCATGGAATAGTTTCTCCTTTAAGAGTTGTGGTTGTATTAGGCCTTGATGGCTTCGATCTTGATGACCGAAAGCTCTTGGCGGTGGCCGCGCTTCTTTTCGTGGCCCTTACGTTTCTTCTTTTTGAAAACGATTACTTTTTTGCCGCGCTTGTTTTCGAGGACCTTGGCGGTGACGGTTGCGCCGGCGAGGGTCGGGGTGCCGATTTTGAAGTCAGCGCCTTCACCGAAGGAGAGTACGTCGGTGATTTCGACGGTGGAACCGGCTTCCGTGTTAGGGTACCGGTTTACAATGAGAATGTCTCCTTCGGAAACAGCGAACTGCTGGCCTTGGGTTTTGATGGTCGCTTTCATAAATAAAACGGCGAACTAAGAGGTTTTGGGCGGGCTCATGCAAGGAGATATTTGGGGAAATTATCGTTCCCTTCGGTTGTGGTATTTTTGCGGGGGGCGCGTTGCCCTCATTCAGGTGGTGTTTCCCTCGTCCGTTGCTCGTGGGGTTTTAGTCACTTGAGTAAATGCGCTTCAACCTGCGGGCTCCTTCAGTGGGTATGCCGCAGGGTAAAACAGGGGCATATTCACGGTTCAGCTTACCCCGAAATTCCGGCTCGCCGTTGGGCGGGTTACCGCCGACGTTGATCTCTTTCATTTAAACCTATGTCCACTCCAACCAACTACCGCACACTAGCCGAATTCTATATTCGTGGCCTCACCGAAGGCTTCGTCACCGCAGCCGAGGTGATTAAATGGGCCGACGAGGTGATCGTCGCCGAGCCCAAGACCGCCGACTGGATGCTCGATATCTCCACTTCAAGCGAAGGCGATCGCATGGGTGTGCTGCACCACCTGCACGCTGTCGAAGGCCTGGTCGATCAGGTTGCACTCGCTGCCTTGATCGCCGCACGCAGCTAAATCAGCACGCTGAAAACGACTGTTCGTACAATACTGTAGGGACAACTTCGTGCCCTCCGGTCGCTCACTGAACCGAATTTAACTTTGGTCTGGTGGGCGACGGTTATTTAGGGCGATTTTTTTCGGTTAGCTTAACGATCGTCCCTAGCTTTTTTTTACTGGTTACCGCGTGCGGGGCTTTAAGATCGTCGCACCGTTACAGTCAGGTCGGTCATGGCCATTTCAGCTGTGATCTTTGGATAAACTCCGAGGCCCCTGTGCAAATTTGCGACGATCGTATTCCTCGTGGGTCAACAGTGGAATTAAACTGAATTCGACTTGGTTCTCGTAAGCTCTTGATAATCAAGATGGTGGACCCTACTGGACTCGAACCAGTGACCTCTTCCATGTCAAGGAAATGCTCTAACCAACTGAGCTAAGGGTCCGTCAAAAACGAGTTGTGGAGTAAGCAGGAGGTCGCCGCCACATCGCAAGGAAAATTTTCACGATTTTTGGGGGGGCTCTATTGGAGGCTCAAGTGGGCGCAAACCGACTTGCTCCGCCCGAGGCTAACCAACTCACTGCTTGCTCCCGCCATGCTTCAATCGCTTCGCATCAAGAACCTCGCCCTGCTCGAAGAAGTCTCCCTCGATTTTGAGGCCGGCTTTACCGTCGTCACCGGTGAAACCGGTGCTGGCAAGAGTATCCTGCTCGGTGCCTTATCGCTGTTGGCCGGAGAACGCGCCGACAAGACCCTCATCCGCCAAGGCTCGCCCGCTTGCGAGGTTGAGGCGTCGTTGTTTTTTGAGCACGCGGAGGCCATCAACGCCCTGCTGACCGAGCTCGATTTGCCGCCGTGCGACGACGGCGTGCTCATCCTCAAGCGCAGTCTGCCCCGTGAAAAAGCCCCCAGGCTCACCGTCAACGGCGGCCTCGCCACCCTCGCCGCGCTCCAGCGCCTGGGCGAGGCGTGGATCGATTTCCACGGCCCGAGCGAGCCGCGCCGTCTGCTCAAGGAAAGCTGTCAGCTCGACCTGCTCGACCTTTACGGGCGCGCCGGGGATGCCCTCGCCGCCTACGAAAACAAATACCGCGTCTGGCGCGACCTGCACGCTGAGCGCGAACGCATCGCCCGCGAAACCAAACTTTCCCCCGACCAAATCAAGTTCCTCGAAGGCCAGCTCGCCCGCCTCGACGCGCTCGATCTCACCGACGATGCCATCGAGGCGCTCGAACGCGATTTTCAGCGCATGAGCAAGGCCCAGGAGTTAACCGGTTTGGCCTCCACGCTGGCCAACGGGTTGACCGGCGAAGACGGCGCCACCGGGCGCGTCGCCGGGCTTTTGCGCGAGGCGCGCCAGTTGGAAAACCTCGACCCGGCCAGCAAGGTTTTTGCCGATCGCCTTTCGGCGGCCAGCATCGAGCTCGCCGATCTCGGCGCTGAATTTGAGTCGTTAGTCGGCCAGTTTCATTTTGATCCCGAGCAGGCCGAGCAGCTTCAGGCG
>JBIIMH010000416.1:0-2695 GCA_044338095.1 Rariglobus sp.
AACCTGGCCGCCGGCGGCGTGGACCTGGGAGCAGATGTCCTTGATGGACGTCTCGAACACGCCGTGGGTAGACGGATAGGTGATCATTACCGCCGCGAGGGACTTGGCGTGGGTGGCGATCTTGGCGGCGAGGTCGGCCACGTCGATGTTGCCGGAGGCGTCGCAGGCCACGGGCACGACTTGGTAACCGCACATGGCGGCGCTGGCTGGGTTGGTGCCGTGGGCGCTGGTGGGGATCAGGCAGATATTGCGGTGAGCTTCGCCGCGCGACTCGTGGTAGGCGCGGATCACCAGCAGGCCGGCGTATTCACCTTGGGAGCCGGCGTTGGGCTGGAGCGAGACGGCGGCAAAGCCGGTGATTTCGGTCAACCACGCTTCGAGGTCGGCAAACAGCTGCGCGTAACCCTTGGTCTGGTCGGCCGGCGCGAACGGGTGCAGTTGGCCAAACTCGGGCCAGGAAACGGGGAACATCTCGCTGGTGGCGTTGAGCTTCATGGTGCACGAGCCGAGCGAGATCATCGAATGAACCAGCGACAAATCCTTGGCTTCGAGGCGCTTGATGTAGCGCAGCATCTCGTGCTCGGTGTGGTAGCGGTTAAACACCGGGGCGGTCAAAAACGGCGTGGTGCGGGCGTGCGGGGCGTCGAAGCCCACGCGTTCCACGTCGGAGGCGTGCGGGGCGCGGGTGGTGCCGAACAGCGCGATCAGCGACTCGACTTGCTCCAGCGTGGTCGTTTCGTCGAGCGAGATGCCGAGACTGGAGGCGTCGATATGGCGCAGGTTAACCTTATGCGCGAGGGCGTCGGCGTGGATCTTGGCGGCGTAAATGTTGCCCACCGTGAGGGTGTCGAACACCGGCTCGGCGTTCACCGTGGCTCCGGCGGCACGCAGTCCGGCGGCGAGCAATTCGGTTAACGCCTGCACGCGGCGGGCGATTTTCTTGAGTCCGTCAGGACCGTGGTAAACCGCGTACATCGAGGCCATGACGGCGAGCAGCACCTGGGCGGTGCAGATGTTGGAGGTGGCCTTGTCGCGGCGGATGTGTTGCTCGCGCGTGCCGAGCGCCAGGCGCATGGCGGGATCGCCGTTGGAGTCCTTGGACACCCCGACCAGACGGCCTGGCATCTGGCGCTTGAAGGAATCCTTGGTGGCCAAAAACGCGGCGTGCGGTCCGCCGAAACCCATAGGCACGCCGAAACGTTGGGCCGAGCCGACGGCGACATCCGCGCCAAATTCGCCGGGGGCGCGCAGGAGGGTGAGGGCGAGCAGGTCGGTGGCGACAATGGTGAACGCACCGACGGCGTGGGCGGCGGCGAAAAACGCCTCGAAATTATGAATGCTGCCGGTGGTGTCGGGGTATTGCACCAGTACGCCGAAGGTGCCGGCGGTGGGGGAAAAGCTGCGGTGGTCACCCACGATCACCTCGATGCCAAGGGGAGTGGCGCGGGTTTTAACGATGTCGATGGTCTGCGGGTGGCACTTTTCGGAGACGAAAAACGCGCGGTGGGCGGCCGTGTCGCCCTCCTTGAGGCGGTGGCACATCATCATGGCCTCGGCGGCGGCGGTGCCCTCGTCGAGCATGGAGGCGTTGGCGATTTCCATGCCGGTCAGGTCGGTCACGAGCGTCTGGTAATTGAGCAGCGCTTCGAGGCGGCCCTGGGCGATCTCGGCCTGGTAGGGCGTGTAGGCGGTGTACCAACCTGGGTTCTCCAAAATGGTGCGCTGGATCACGCCGGGCGTGTGGGTATTGTAATAACCCATGCCGATGTGGCTGCGGTAGATGTGATTCTGGACAGCGAGGGAGCGCAGTTCGGCGAGGGCGGCGGCTTCACCGAGGGCGGCAGGCAGGTCCATGGCATCGCGGCGGATGTGAGGCGGCACGGTGGCGTCGACCAAGGCGTCGAGGGACGGCTGGCCGAGATCTTTGAGCATGGCGGCCTGCTCGGCGGCATCGGGGCCGTTGTGGCGGCGGGCAAAGGAGTCGGTCGGAGCGAGCAACTCGGAAAGCGTGGAGGCGGACGAGGCGGCGGCGGATGCGGGCATAAAAAAAGACCCTAGGCGCGAGCCCCATTCCGGCAAATGGATTTTGGGGCCGGGGCGGGGTTTTCTCAGGTCGCGCCGGGTCAGTGGGGCGTTTCTCGCCAAAATCAAAGCCATAAGCCCAGTAAGCGCGTCGGTTGCAGCCCACGCCAGTGGCGCAGCCGCGGAAAAGAAGTCAGCTGAGCTGCTTCCCCAAGCCGCGCGGGCACCCGCTACAGGTTAAATGGGGGATACCCGAGGAATGAAAAATCCAGTGATAAAATGGTCGGGACGGAGAGATTCGAACTCTCGACCTCTACAACCCGAATGTAGCGCTCTACCAGGCTAAGCTACGTCCCGAAGACACATTTTATCGGCTCCCTAGGAGACGAGTTGCGGAGGCAAACGCAGCGCCTTATCTCCTGCAAACAAATTCGTTTGGGCGGTTGCCGGAGTGATCTTGGGCGCGGAAAGCAGAGCGGACGTCCAGTCCGCTTGTACCAATTCGCGTTCAATTTGGAGTTTACGGCATCATTGAGCTCACGCTCAAGGCCACATTTTTGTTAACACACTCCTGGTGGCCTTGAGCGTGAGCTCAAGGTGTCTGCCCAAAGGGGAGAGGGCGGGACAGGCAGACGGGAAGTCTGCGCTACTTTTGAACCGCGCAAATCACGCA
>JBIIMH010000445.1:0-2683 GCA_044338095.1 Rariglobus sp.
GGAACTTAATACCATGAGCAATATCACCAAAGACCAAGTTATCGACTGGCTGTCCGCCCAGACCGTTCTCGAGCTCGCCTCCATCGTCAAAGACCTCGAAGCCAAGTGGGGCGTTTCCGCCGCCGCCGCCGTTGCCGCCGCTCCTGCTGGTGGTGGTGGTGCCGCTGCCGCCGCTGTCGAAGAGAAGACCGAGTTCAACGTTGTCCTCGTTGAGGCCGGCGCGAACAAGATCGGCGTCATTAAGGAAGTCCGCGCCATCACCGGCCTGGGCCTTAAAGAAGCCAAGGACCTCGTTGAAGGCGCTCCTAAGGCCGTCAAAGAAGGTGCTTCCAAGGCTGACGCCGAGGACATCAAGAAGAAGCTCGAGGCCGCTGGCGCCAAGGTCGAACTCAAGTAATTACTTGGCGTTTAACGATCTAAATCGTCTATCGTCTTCAGGACAGGCCGTGCTTTCGCGCGGCCTGTCCTTTGCCTTTTTCGCTATCGCTCTTTGTTTTCAGTTTTCGCCCCAGCCTTTGGCTGGAGTTCGTTTGATTTGACCGCGCTAACCAGCGCGGTTTCTCCGTCTCTATACTTTACCTAACCGGGATCACCCATGGCCGTTCGCAATCAATCCGACCGTATCAACTTCGGCAAACTTCGTGAAGTCATTGTTCCGCCGAACCTGATCGAAATCCAGATCACGTCTTATCTCGATTTCCTTCAAAAGGGCATCCCCGAGAAACAGCGTAAGCCCCAAGGCCTCGAGGCCGTTTTCCGCGAGGTTTTCCCTATCGAGTCCTACGACGCACGTCTCAATCTCGAGTACGTTTCCTACACGCTCGGCGACTCCAAGAATTCCGAGATCGAATGTATCCGCGAGGGTATCACCTATTCGGTCCCCCTCTATGTAAAACTGCGCCTACGAGAGGAAGACTTCATCAAGGACGAAGAAATCTACATGGGGGAGATCCCCATGGTGACTGAGCGTGGCTCTTTCATCATCAATGGCGCCGAGCGCGTCGTGGTCTCCCAGTTGCACCGTTCTCCCGGCATCGCCTTCGAAGTTGCCCCGCATGCCAACGGTAAGCCGCTCCACTCGTTCCGCATCATTCCTGACCGCGGCACTTGGCTTGAGGTCCAGTTTGATAACAACGACCTCCTTTACGTTTACCTTGATCGTCGTCGTCGTCGTCGTAAGTTCCTGATCACCACACTGCTGCGTGCCATCGGCTACAGCTCAGACATCGACATCCTGAATCTTTTCTACGAGATCAAGGACGTCAAGATTGCCAAGGCGCTGGACCTCGAAAACGTCTCCACGCTGGTCTTGGTTGAAGATGCGATCGATGCCCAACAGGGCGTTGTGCTCGCTCGCGCTTTCGAGCCCCTCACCAAGCAGATCGTTCGTACCTTCGAGAAGCACGGTATTTCAAGTATCCGTGTCATTGACACGGCTTCCGACGAAGGCGCCATCATCCGCGCCCTCAAGAAAGATCCAACCCGCAACGAGGAGGAAGCCCTCAAGGAAATCTATAAGCGCCTGCGTCCGGGCGAGCCCCCGACAACCGCTAACGCCAAGGCACTGCTCAAGCGCCTGTTCTTCGATCCCAAGCGTTACGACCTGGGCCGCGTCGGCCGCTACAAGATCAACCAGAAGCTCGGTCTTAAGGTCGACCTCGAACAGCGTATCCTCGAGTCCGGTGACATCACCTCCGCCACCAAGTACCTCGTCCGCCTCAAGCGCGGTGAGGGTGTTGTGGACGATATTGACCATCTCGGTTCCCGCCGCGTTCGTACCGTCGGCGAGCTGCTTGCCAACCAATGCCGCGTGGGCTTGTCCCGCACCGAGCGTTTGGTGCGCGAGCGCATGACCATGTACGACCAGAGCGTTGATTCGATCACGCCACAAAAGCTGATCAACCCGAAGGCGCTCACCACGGTGATCCGCGATTTCTTCGCTCGTTCGCAGCTCTCGCAGTTCATGGACCAGATCAACCCTCTCGCCGAGGTCACGCACAAGCGTCGTCTCTCCGCGCTCGGGCCGGGTGGTCTCAACCGTGAGCGTGCCGGCTTCGAAGTGCGTGACGTTCATCCGTCCCACTACGGTCGTATCTGCCCTATCGAGACGCCCGAAGGTCCGAACATCGGTCTGATCAACTCACTCTCCACCTACGCTCGAGTCAACGAGTTCGGTTTTATCGAAACTCCTTATCGCATAGTCAAGGACGGCAAAGTTTCCGACAAGATCGACTACCTCACCGCTGACCAGGAAGAGGCCAAGGTCATCGCTCAGGCGAATTCCGAACTCGACGACAAAAACCACTTCGTTGGTAAAGTCACCGTCCGTCAGGACGGCGAGTTCCTTGAGGTGCCAGCCAGCGAAGTCCATTATATGGACGTGTCGCCGAAACAGGTGATCTCGATCGCCGCCGGTATGATTCCTTTCCTTGAGCACGACGATGCTAATCGCGCGCTGATGGGAGCTAACATGCAACGCCAAGGCGTGCCCCTGCTCCAAGCCGAGTCACCCTTCGTTGGTACGGGCATTGAAGAGCGCGTCGCCCGCGACTCCAAGATAGTTGTCGTGGCTGAAGAGGCCGGTATCGTCGCCTTTGTTGATGCAAAGAGTATCGTTATCACCCGGGACGGCGAACTCCCGCGCAACTTCGAGAAGAATCCCAAGAGTGATCCGAAGAATGGC
>JBIIMH010000417.1:0-2673 GCA_044338095.1 Rariglobus sp.
GGTGGCCAAGGGCGCGCAAGGCGAGGCGCCAGCGGGTTTCGAGGGTGTGCCCAAAACGTAACAAGGCGGGTGTTTTGCCAAAAGGGCTTTTGCCCACTGGCGGGCAAAACGAATCCGGGCTTGGGCGCGCGCAACCCGTAAGTAACAATCAGTGGCCTGGTCCTTCCGCGTGCTCGGCCTTACCGCCTCGGCTTGCTCCGGTTTGGGGGCCAATCGCAATTCGCGGCGCTGCCCGACCCTCCGTCAGCACCGCGCCAGTAGCGCGTAGATCAAAACAGCGCCGGCCACCGAGACGTTGAGCGACTCTACCCGGCCGCTGCCCGGGATCGTCACCAAACGCGTGCAGGCCCGCTCCACCTCGGGCGCCAGGCCGTGCTCCTCGTTGCCCAACACCACCGCCACCGGTTTGGCCGGGCCGGCCAAGACCACCGGTTTTCCTCCGCGCGCCGCCGCCCCCGCCACGTCGTAACCGGCCGCCGCCAGCTCGCGCATCAGCTTCGCCAAATCCGGCGTGCGCCAGACCTCAACCTGCTCGAGCCCGCCTTCCGACACGCGAAACGCCGCCTCGCCCGGAAGCGCGGCCTGCGGATGCGCGGGGATGATGATGTGCTCCAAGCCAAAAAACGCCGCCGTGCGGGCAATCGCCCCCAAATTGTGGGCGTTGCCAATGCGATCGAGCAGCACCAGCGGCGTGCGTTTGGCCGCCCAGTTGGCCACCACCCGCGCGTCGGGCGCGCGCAACTTCGGCGCCTCGATCACCGCGACAATCCCGCCGTGATGGATGCTGCCGGAGATTTTCTCCAACTCGGCCGCCGGCACACAGCGGTACACCTTGCGCGCCGCCGCCAGCGCCTTGCACAGCGCGCCGACCTTGCGCCCCGTCGCCTCGTCAAAAAACAGCCGCTTGATCGACGCCGGATCACGCTCAAAACGCGACCGCACCGCCACCAGCCCACACAGATTCAGTTCTTTGGAATTCGTACTCATGCTGTTTAAAAACAGGGATCCAGAATCAGATTTTTTACCGCTAATGAACGGGTATTAAAGGAGGGCCGGATTCAGGAATGCAGAGCCCCAGAATACCCCGTGTTTCCGGAAGCTCTGAATTCGCGTCCATTCGCGTCCATTAGCGGTTAAAAATCTGCGGTTCGGGTGTCTTCGCCTGCGTTTATTCCTTCACCTCACCGACCAAGGTGAACTCCTCGCGGTCGTGGTAAAGGTGGCGGATGCGCACGTTGACCCCGCAGCGCGAAAAAACCGACTCGGGCGCGCGCATCTCGGCCAGCAGCGCGAGCGGATCGACGCGGCCGAACTTCAGGATAACCACAAAGCGGCGACACCACTTGTTGACCAACCAAGGCGTGATCAGGTTCTCGACCACGTGATGCGGCTCCTCGACCAGGTCGCAGAACATCCAGTCAAACACCTGCCCTGACGCCGGCCGGAACTGGAAGGCGTCCTCCATGCGGTGCTCGATCTTGTAGTTGTTATAGGCGCCGCCTTTGAGCGGGCCATTGTCGACCGCCACGATCTTGGCGCCGCGCTTGGACGCACTGTAACTCCAGCCGCCGGGCGCGGCACCGAGGTCGGCGACGGTTTCCTCAAACTGGGGTTCGCGCCCGAGCACGATGTAGGCCTCCTCGATTTTGAGGTACGAGCGCGACGGCGCCTGCTCGTCGTCGGCCATGCGGCGCTGGCCGCCGAAGATCGCCTCGCGGGAAACGTAGGCGCGCTTGAAATCGACGAAAAACACGTAGAGCCCGCGCAGCCGGGCCACGCCGCGCGGCTTGGTGACAACCGCCAGTTTGGCCACGCGCGCCATGCGCTTTTTCAGGTTTTCGTAGACCATCTTTTCGACGCCTTTGACGCGGCGCCCCAGGCCGTCGAGTTCGGCGGCCTCTTCAAACAAACACGGCCACTCCGCCTCAAAGCGGTCGGTTTTGGCGGTGGTTAAAAACTGCTCGGTGACCTTGGCGGCCAGAGCGTTGACCGAGTCGGCCGCGATCTCGACGGGGTCGAGCAGGATCATCTGCGGAAAGCACAGATCGGGCACGTCGGGGGAGGCCGGATTGGCTTCGGTGCGGACCCAGCCCGGGCCCTGTTCGACGGGAGCGTAGCCGCGTGCGCGCAGCTCGCCGGCGAGCAAATCCACGAATCCGGGTTGGCAGGTAAAAATCATTTGTGGCGCAGCGTGCCGCCCGTGCAGGGAGTCGGCGAGAAATTTAACGGTACCGGGGAATTCCGCGGCCGCTTCCGGCGAGCGTGAGACGCCGCAGCTGTCCTTGTCCTTTACTCTTTTGAGGCGCTCCGGTTGATGAAGCGCGCCGTTTTCCGTTTTCCCGTTTTTAATGCCCACACCTTTTCACTCATGAGCGACTCCGCCACCACCCCCCCCCGCCCCCAGGCCGCCAAAAAATCGCCGATCGCCGGGCTCTTGAGTTTGCGCGAGGGCATCTGGACGTCCGAGGCCATGAACGACACCTCGGCGAGCGGACGCCTCAAGGCACTGCTCCGCGTGGGCGCGACGACCGTCAAAGGGGTTATCTTCAACAAAATTCCCGTGCAGTCGGCCGCGCTCACCTACTACACGCTGATGTCGATCGGGCCGATGCTCGTACTGGCGCTGACCCTGGGAGGTTTCATTCTGAGCAAGCAGGAAAACGGCCACCAAAA
>JBIIMH010000418.1:0-2656 GCA_044338095.1 Rariglobus sp.
GCTCGTAACTTTGTTTGATACTGAGCCCCTGCTTGCGGGCCGTTTTCACCAAGCGCTCTCGCGCCCTGTCGTAGAGGCGGGCGTCCGTCGGAAAGCGCACCGCTTTTGTCTGCACCGTGGTGTCCACATTCACCCGCTCAATCTGCGCGGGCGTGATCACCTTCATCTTTAGGCCCGTGTCGATAGGGTAAGCCGATGGGGTCTGGCCGTGTTTTGTTAGTTTTTGATTGAAGAGCAAGGCAAGGACGGTGAGATGGCGCAATGGCACGAAGATTAAGAATCGAGTATGAGGGAGCGCTGCATCATGTGATAAATCGAGGGAATTACCGCCGAGACCTGTTTGAAAGTGAGGGAGCGGGAGATGCGTTTTTGAGAACGCTGTTTGAAGCGGCCGGTAAGTTTGGATGGAAGATACATGCCTACGTTTTAATGCTGAACCATTTTCACCTGGTGGTGGAGACCCCTGAACCGACGTTGGGCGAAGGGATGCATTGGTTACAAAGCACGATGGCAACCCGGTTCAATCGTTTGCGAAGCGAGAGCGGCCATCTTTTTCAGGGACGTTACAAGGCGATGTTGATTGAGAATTCCGCAGCGTTGGCACGGGTAGTGGATTATGTGCATCTCAATCCAGTTCGGGCAAAAGTGATCTTGCCTGAGCACGTGGAGGAGTACCGCTGGAGCAGCCTATCGGCATTGTTAAAAGGTGCGCGCCCGCCTGCATTGACGGCAGTGGAATGGTTGCTGGCGAGAGGTGGCTGGGCAGATGACGAGCAAGGGCTGCGGTGTTACGCGGAGTATTTATGCGACTTGGCTCAAGATGAAGCGTCGTGGGAGTGCAAGGGATTGACTGGTTTGTCGCGAGGATGGGCTATAGGCACGAAAGCGTGGGTGACGGCGATGGCGAAGGAGCACGCCGAGCGCGCACTCTCGCCTGGTTTACCGCGAGAGCAACGGCGTGAACTAAGACAGGGCAGCTGGGGCGTATGCTTGGACGCCAATCTGAAGTTATTGGGGAAAAGCGCGGCTGATCTGGCAACCAAACCCAAAAAGCAGCAATGGAAGCTGGAACTGGCATTCCTCATTCGAGAACAGTCCGGGGCATCGATCGCTTGGCTGGCGCAGCACCTGCAGCTCGGTGGAGCGGCCAGTGTTCGAGGCTACCTCCATCATTTTAAGCGTGCGAAAAACTAACAAAACACGGCCAGCCCCCTGGACTCCTTTCGAGGGATTTGTTTTTATCGGGAACGGACATGAAAACGTGGTTTTGTGCGGACAGGAAACAAGTTGGGCAATGCTCGGTTGCTGCGTTCTATCTATTTGTCAGTTTGCAGCTTTGGCGGGAATCACGACGCCGCTGAGCTGGGCGCAGCTACCGGGTGCAGGAGACGCAGCGATTTGAGCAGTTTTTCCACCTGGGCGTCGGAGTTATGCCACCAATCGGTGGACAAGATCCGGTGCAGCTTCCAACCGAGCCCCTCCAGGATCATTTGACGCAGCTTGTCCCGGTCGCGGGCGGTTGCGGCCCGATGGTAGGTAACTGAAGGAGGCCGGCGCAGTTGTTGCAGATTCCGCAACAACTGAACGTGGTCCTTTGAGGCGAAGGGCAACTGTTGCAAAATCTGCAACAGTTGGGGGCGGCGTTTCGCGTAGGGGTCGTCCACCGCCTGAGTTGCACGGTTAAACGGATCTGATTGGGGCTTGGACCATTTTCGCGGCGTCACGAAAATGGTCGGAGGTAGTGCGATCATCATAGCCCCAGCTCCTTGCGGTAGCGGTGAGTTTGCGGGCGCAGACGGGGCTGGTGACGCGGATGTCTTCGCTCCAGTCGACCGCCAGAATATCCGAGCGGGCGGCGTCGTCGCGGTAGGTGCGGACGACGTCCACACCGCCTCGGCGTAACCGGAAGGTTTTCATGAAGCTGGGGTCATAGAGCGTGGGGCTGGCGTTGGCGTGGAAGATCGCTGGCCTGTTGGGTCGACAGCGTCACGGCCACTCCGCGTTTGCGGCGAATCCGGTAATGCGGGACTTTTAAAATAAGATTTTCGACGATCCACCCCCGATGAAAGCTGTATTTGAAAAAGGTGGAGACGATGCCGCGGCGGTTGTTGTAGGTCTTCATCGCAGTGCGGCCGCGTTCGAGAAACTCAATCAGGACAGGCATGGTCAACTCGGCGACGGCGCGCTTGGGGAAATGCGCGGCGAAACCTTTTAGGTCGGAAACGATCCGGCTGAACTGGGGCCTGGAGATGTGCCCCTGTTCAAACTCGTGCGCCTTTGCCTGGGTGTAGTCACTGATCGCGGCGGCGAGGGGCTTCTGGTGCTCCGGCTCGCGGTAGATGGACAACGCAAAATCAACGTAGAAGGAAAGCGGGCGGGGCTTACCGGCAAGGCGCTGGAAAATGGCCTCTGCCTCGCGGGTCTGCTCCTCCGTGAGAGCGGTGGCAATGGAGCGAAGACCGGAGGATGCCTGAATGGCCTTTATCTCCAAGGTGGCCTTCTCGGCAGCGGCTTCCTCGCGGGTTTTGAAGTTTTTGCGAACGCGGAGACCGTGGAGGTTACCGGTGACGCGCCATGAAATCGTACCGTTGCGATTTTCGAAGCGGCTGAGGTCAAACAGGGTGTCGGGCATGTGAAGGTTGCCACGTCAACTGGC
>JBIIMH010000419.1:0-2655 GCA_044338095.1 Rariglobus sp.
CTGCTTCAGCCCGACATTAAATCGGCGATCGTGCTGCCCCCTGTGATCTTCTCCATGCTCTACGTCTCCAAGCTTTCCACCCGCTTTTTCGCGGTGGCCTTGGGCGCGTTCCTGATCTTGGTAGGCCTGATCACCCTGGACTGCTACCGCTACGTCAAATTCATGGAGGTTAACAACTTCTCCTTCTCCGCGGACAAGGGAAAGTTTGAACCACACGCCCTGTTACCGCTGCACGATTACCAGCGCAACCGGATCATCTCCTTCGCCATGCCCGACAAGATCGACCCGAACGGGGTGGGCTGGAACCAGCGCCAATCGCTCATCTCGGTGGGCTCGGGCGGGCTGACCGGCAAGGGCTGGACGCAAGGGACGCAGGCCCAATTGGGCTACCTGCCACGCGCCGTGGCGCACAACGATTTTATCGCCTCGGTGATTGCCGAGGAAAAAGGATTTTTGGGAAGTGTTACAGTTTTGGGTTTGTTTGGGATAGTGATGTTCAACGGCATACGCATTGCGGGCCTGTCGCGAGACCGGTTCGGCACCTTGATCGCCATAGGCGTGACGGTGCTCTTCGCCGTGCACGTGTTTGTTAACATCGCGATGACCATCGGACTCGTGCCCATTACGGGCATACCGCTTCCCTTTATCAGTTACGGTGGCTCCTTTGTGCTGAGTTGCTGCTTGCTGCAAGGACTGGTCCAAAGCGTCTATCGCTTCCGAAAGGACTTCACATGAACCTGAAGCCTTCCTGCGATAACGACCGCTTTGCCGGAATTTCCTGCGCCGCAACCCCAGCCCACGGGTCCACCGTCCACCACCACCGTCAGGACAACGACCACCATGAGCGATCAACCCGCCTCACCCACACCCTCCGGCGACCAGCCCAACCGCAATTATGACGAGGAGCTCGCCCTCCCGCCTCCCATCCACGAACCCGAGCCCGTCGACCGCGACGAGCTGAAGGCCGACGCCAAAACCCGCTCCAAAGATCGCCCGTTGCTGGAGAAAATCCTCTCCGTCTTTAAAAAGGAAAAAACCACCTTCCGCGAACTCATCATCAACTCCGAACCGCTCGAAAAGCGCGTCGCGTTGCTGGTCGACGGCGTCTTGGAAAAATTCGAAATCGAACGCGAGTCCGACAGCCGGATGGTCGGCGGCATTTACAAGGGCAAGATCAAGAACCTCGATTCCGGCCTCAAGGCCGCCTTCGTCGACATCGGTTACAGCAAAAACGCGTTTTTACACTACTGGGACATGCTGCCGGCCGCCGCCGATTCCTCGGTGGAAATCGTGCGCGTGAACAAACGCAAGGACGCCCCTGCCCGCCCCAACGAGCCCACGGTTAAGGACATCCCTTCGATGTACCCGCCCGGCAGCGAGATCGTCATCCAGGTCACCAAGGGCCCGATCGGCACCAAGGGTCCGCGCACCACCACCAACCTCGCCCTGCCCGGGCGTTATCTGGTGCTCATGCCGTACTCCGAACAGTGCGGTATTTCGCGCAAAATCGAAGACCCCAAGGAGCGCGTCCGCCTCAAGGAAATGCTCCAGGAGTTGACCATTCCCGAGGGCATGGGCGTGATCGTGCGCACCGCCGGCGAGGGCAAAAAGACCCGCTACTTCGTGCGCGACCTCCACATCATGCTCAAAAAGTGGGAGGAGATTCAGAACAAGATGCAGTCCGACCGCGCCCCGGCCTGCCTTTACCAGGAGCCCGATTTGGTCGAACGCACCGTGCGCGATTTCCTCACCGAGGAGGTCGACCGTGTGCTCATCGACGACGAGGCCGGCCACAAACACACCCAGGATTTGGTCGGCCAAATCTCCAAGCGCTCCCGCTCCAAGATCGCGCTTTATAAGGACAACATTCCGATTTTCGAGCGCTTCAACATCGAGCGCCAGATCGAGCAAACCTTCCAGCGCAAGGTCGCGCTACCCTCCGGCGGCGAGATCGTGATCGACGAAACCGAGGCGCTCATCGCCATCGACGTGAACACCGGTTCGCACAAAAACCGCGGCGGCGACGAGAAAAACGTCATCTACGCGGTCAACATGGAAGCTGCGGTCGAAGCCGCCCGCCAGATCCGCCTGCGCAACTTGGGCGGGTTAATCATCATCGACTTCATCGACATGAAGGAACGCCGCCACCGCAACGGCGTGTACGACATGATGATCGAGGCCATGTCGACCGACAAAGCCAAGAACCACATCCTGCCGATCAGCCAGTTGGGCATTTTGCAAATGACCCGCCAGCGCCAGCAGGAGTCGCTCTCGTCGAACATTTACACGGACTGCCCGTACTGCCGCGGCCGTGGCATCGTGAAGAGCGCAACCACCATGTCGGTAGAGCTGCAACGCAAGCTCAGCGCCCTCATCCGCCGCCTCACCGGACGCAACGACGGCAAGGATTACAGCCTGCGCGTAATGGTGCACCCGAGCATTTTGGAACGCCTGCGCAGCGAGGACGCCGACCTGCTGGTGCGCATGGAGAACCTCTTCGGGGTCAAGTTGGCCTTCCGCGCCGACCCGGCCTACCACTTGGAAAACTACAAGATCATCAACGCGGTCACGGGCGAAGAGTACCGTTAACAAAAAAGGCAAAGCGGGCGGAGGCGGGTGCGCGAAATGCAAAAACCTCAACCGCCCGTCAGCCCG
>JBIIMH010000034.1:0-9782 GCA_044338095.1 Rariglobus sp.
TTTTTACGGGCTGGGCGGGTTTGGCGATTTGGTGGCCACGTGCACCGGGGCGTGGAGTCGCAACCGCACGTTTGGCCAACGTCTTGGGGAGGGGGAAAAAGCCGGCGATTTGCTCGCCGGAAGCAAGGCGGTCGTCGAGGGTTACCGCACCACCGCTTCGTTTTACGGACTGTGTCAGGAGCGCGGCATCGACGCGCCTATTTTGGCGGAAAGCTACCGCATCCTTTACGAGGGTAAACCGCCGGCGGAAGCGCTCATGTCCCTCATGAGCCGCGAACTGCGGCGGGAGTGAGGCCATTTCGCATTCATGCGCCAAAAAAATTGGGGACAGCTCATGTTCACCGCACGAGCACCCAAGTAACCCAACCCCCGGAAACGGGTTTTTTACGAGTTCACACGAAAGTATTGCAAGTCGTGTCGCTGAAATTGTCGCGCTAGAGCGTTTTAAATAAAGTCATGGCCACAAGTGCCCGACGTAGCGCAGACTTCCAGTCTGCATTCTCGCTCGGAGCAGACTGGAAGTCTGCGCTACTTTAAACGACTACAGATTAAATTTAAACGCTCTAGCGCTCCGCTGCGCTTTCGACTCTACTCAACCGCGGTTTCGGTCGATCCGTGGGCGCGCAGTGAGCTCAACCCTTCCACGCCCGCAGCCGTCTGGCTTGGATCAGGCACACGCAATTGCTGCCGTCGGCGGTGTGCATCCAATAAAGGTCCAGCTCGGGGAATTCGCGGTCCATCGCGTCCTGCAGGCCGCCGACCTCAATTAGCACCACTCCATGGGGTTGCAGGCGGTCGCGGGATTGGCGCAGGAGCTTGCGAATGATGTCCAAACCGTCGCGGCCGCCATCGAGCGCCATGCGCGGTTCGTGATGGAATTCTTCCGGTAACCCGTCGCAATGCGCGGTGGGTTCATACGGCGGGTTGCTCAAAATCACGTCGTATTTCACCTTAGGCACCGCGTCGAAAACGTCGCTTTGGTGGAGCTTCACCCGCTTGACCAACTCGTGGTTTTTTACGTTTACCTTGGCGACTTCAAGGGCGCCGGCCGACAGATCGACAGCATCGACTTTGGCCTTGGGGAAATGATGCGCGAGCAAGATGGCCAAGCAGCTGGAGCCGGTGCACACATCGACCACGCGTTGTACCTTGTCGGGCGCAGGAAGCCAGGCATCGAGTTGCTGCGGAATGATTTCCAGGAAATAGCTGCGCGGGATCAACACGCGCTCGTCGACGTAAAAGCGGTACTCGCCCAAAAACGCTTCACGGGTGATGTAGGCTGCGGGAACGCGTTGATCCAGGCGGCGTTCGAGCATGGACTCGACAGCGCCGACCTCGGCTGCAGTGAGCTTGTGTTTGAGCACGGCGGGCTTGCTGTCCAGGGGCATGCCGAGGGTGCGCAACAACAGGTAGAGCGCCTCGTCGTGCGCGTTGGTGGCGACCTGGCCGAGGGTGGCGCCGGTTTCCTTGTAGCGGGCGATGGCGTGTTTAAGCCAATCACTCAGGGTGACCGGGGCAGGCGCTTTTTTACCGGCCTTGGGGGCGGGCGAGCGTTTTATCGAAGGCGTTTTGGTGGTGGCGACAGGCACGATAGGTGTGGTCCTTGAGGTAAGTCACCGGCACGCAATCAGCCGGTAAATAGGTTGAACAGCAAAACGAACGGCACCGCCACAACCGCCCTTAAAATGCCAAAAAATGACTGAACGGCCGGCACCTGAAAGGCGATCAGGAGGATCAATCCGCCCCACCGACCCATGGCGAGGTAGGTGTGTTCCGACATCCAGCCCCGATTTACCAAAATAAGTGCGCCGGGCAGCGGGGGGATGGGCAGCAAATCGAGTACCACCAAGCAGGCGTTGATGGAAATGACGCCCATGATCAGCGAGACCGTGTTGGGATCGAGCCGGTAGATGCCTGCTCCCACCAGCGAGGCGGCCAGCATGATGAGCAGGCTGATCGCGGTCTGCGCGAGCAGGCAATACAGGTAGTGTTTACGGGGCTGGGCGAACGCACCGGGGTTGATCGTGACCGGTTTGGCCCAGGCCAAAAAGAACCAAAGCCCATTGAGGTGCGGATTGAGAAAAAAGATGCAAATAAGCGGCAGCACCACCGTTCCCCACAAATCAACGTGCGGAAGCGGGTTGAGTGTCAGGCGACCGTCGGAGGCCGGCGTGGGGTCGCCCAAGCGGTCGGCCAGCCACGCCTGGGCGTAGGCGCGCATGCACAACGAGGCGGCGATAAAAATGTAGGAAAGCAGTCCGTTTCGGAGGTGCTCGGGAGTCAGGCCTAAGTCCATTAGGCTCACTTTGCCGAGTTCACGGGGAGCTGCGCAACCAGCTTTTGCTTTTGCGCCTGCAGAACGGGCTCCGTGACCGTTTCGAGCACGGCGAGCACCTCGGCGAACTTTTGCTGGTTGAGCAGCACGTTGGCCTGGTGCAGGCGGATGGTTTCCTTTTCCACGGGGTTGGTGACCTTCGACTCCAGCGCCCGCCAAAAAACCAGGGCGGCCGACCACTCGGGGCGCTCCAAATCGTAGAACGACTCCCCGTAGCGGTAGGCGTAGGCGACGTTGCCCGGGGCAAGCGCGGTGGCCTGCTCAAAGGCGTCCTGCATACCCTGGTCGAGGGTCGCGCGCGTCCAGGCCCCGCTTTTCAAAAACTCCTCGCGCCCCTCGGTCAGCAGCACGCCGATCTGGTAGTGATAAAGCGGCTCGGCCGGGGCGAGTTGCACCGCTGCGAGGTAGTAATTGAGCGCATCGAGGGGGCGCCCCTCCTCAGCCAGATAGTTGCCCAGCTGGTTTTTTACGAGGGGCAGATTGGGATCGATGGCGTTGGCCTTGAGCAGCATCGCCGCCGCAAGCTTGCGCTGATCGACCACGGGCTGACGCAGGAGCAGCGCGTAACTCACGTAGCCGGCGGCCACCCCGGGGTATTTTTTCAGGTAGTCGTCGTAGTTGAACATGAGCTCCTGAAACTGGGAGCGCAGGTCCTCGATTTCGGCTTGGGTGGTTTTTTTTGCCACCTCGGCGAGCAGCTCGCGCTGGCGCTCGACGAGGGTTTTGAGCGCCGCAGTCGCCTCAGCCGGCACGGGGGGCTCTTCGCTGTGCGTCTCCACAGGCCTCGATGGAGCCGCTACCGCAGGCGCCCCCACTGTGGCCATCGAAGACAACGAGGCGCAGGACACGTTCAACAGGACGAGGGCTAATAGGCGCAGTGACTTCATAGGGACGAAAGCGTGCAAGTTGAGCGCGCGGTGCCGCCGCGTAAACACCCAACCTGCGCCCTTGCCTGCTTCGCCGCTCTTGCGGCCGCAGCCCTCCCCTCGCACCTTGGACGCACAAACCCCATCCCTCCCGCAATGCCTACACCAGCCCCCGTGATCGCCTTCGACGCCGACGACACCCTTTGGCACAACGAAACCATTTTCGAGGATGTGCACGCGCGTTACCGCCACATGCTCGCCCAGTACCATGACGCCGCCACGGTGGAGCGCACCCTCTTCGCCACCGAGATGCGCAACCTCGATCTCTACGGCTACGGCGTGAAGGGCTTTACCCTCTCGGCGCTCGAAACCGCCATCGAGCTCAGCGATGGAAACATCTCCACCAACGAAATCAGCCAGCTCATCGCCCTGGGCCGCGACATGCTCGCCCACCCGGTGGTGCTGCTGCCCGGCGTGGCTGATACCCTCGCCGCGCTCGCCTCCACGCACCGCCTGCTGGTCATCACCAAGGGCGACCTGCGCGATCAGGAACGCAAAATCGCCAAATCCGGCCTCGCCGAGTTTTTTGGCCACACCGAAATTGTGTCCGACAAAAACTCGCACGCCTACGCCTCGATCCTGCGCCGCCACGCGATCTCGGCGTCCGGCTTTGTGATGGTGGGCAACTCGCTCAAGTCCGACATCCTGCCCGTGCTCTCCCTGGGCGGCACCGGCGTGCACATCCCCTATCACCTGACTTGGGAGCATGAACGCGTGGAAACCCCACCGGCCAACGACGGGCGTTTTTTCACGGTTAAAACCATTCGGGAGCTGCCCTCCCTGTTGGCCCAGTTGGGCCTGGGAGGCTAACCACCTGCCTATGTGCGGCCGCTACGTCCTCACCCTAGCCCACGCCAAGTCCCTGCTCGCCCAACTCGGCGTGCGCCTGGAAGCGCACCCCGGCCGCATGCCGCCTCCCTCGCGTTACAATATCCCTCCCGGCGGCCCCGTCCTCGCCGTGCGCGCCCACGCGGAAAAGTCTAACCCATTGGGTTATACTTTGGCTCGGCCCGCACCCGCACCTGAACCAGCCCGCGAAATCGCCTGGCTTCACTGGGGGCTCTTGCCGGCTTGGGCGGGCACCGACACCCGCCCCGTCACCAACGCCCGCGCCGAATCCCTCGCGGAAAAACCCACCTTCCGGCGCGCCTTCCAGTCGCGCCGTTGCCTGATCCCCGCCAGCGGGTTCTACGAGTGGCAGTCAACCGGCCGCACGCGCCGCCCGTGGCTGTTTCGGCTGCACAACGACCAATCGTTCGCTTTTGCCGGTCTGTGGGAAACTTACCGCGCCCCCGACGGTCAACTCGTTGAGTCCTGCGCCCTCATCACCACCGCCGCCAACACCCTCATGCAACCTATCCACCACCGCATGCCCGCGATGCTCGTCGATGCCGCTGCGTGGTCGGCCTGGCTCGATCCGCAGATCACCTCCGCCGACATCCTCGCCCCGCTCCTGCGCCCGCTCCCAACCGATGCACTGAGCGCCACCGCCGTGAGCTCACGCGTTAACCAAACCCGCAACGACGACCCGGCCTGCCTCGATCCCGCCCCCGCCACCGCCATGGACGGGGACTCGCAACTCACCCTCGGCCTCTGAGCGGCCTAGCGCGCGTCAACCCGCCATGCCCGCGCCCTTCCCTCTTTCCGACCACTGCGACGGGCAGCAGTTTTTTAACCCCAGCGGCCACGACAATCGCAGCTGGCACGATATCCTCAGTTGGAAACTCAGCGGGTTGCCCAAGCGCTGGCCGGTCGTTGCCGCCCACCCGCCGCGCCCCACCGCACCTTTGATCGGCCAACGCCTCGCGGCGACCTGGATCGGCCACTCGACCTTCCTGCTGCAAACCAGCGCCGGCAACCTCTTGACCGACCCCGTTTACAGCCAGCGCGTGGGTCCGGGCGGCCTGGTCGGCCCGCGGCGCGTGCAAGCCCCCGGTGTCGACTTCACCGACCTGCCCGCCATCGACGTGGTGCTGCTCAGCCACGACCACTACGACCACTGCGACCTGGCCACGTTGCGCCGACTCTGGCAAACCTACGCCCCGCTCGCCGTCACGCCGCTGGGCAACGCACCGCTGTTGCGCGAGGCCGGTTTTTTGCCCGAGCGCATCATTGAGCTCGACTGGTGGCAGTCGCACGCGGCCCTGCCCGGCCTCGAACTCACGCTCACCCCGGCGCGCCACTGGAGCAACCGGGTGCGCGGACGGCGCAATGCCCGGCTCTGGGGCGGCTTCCACCTCAAAACGGCTTCGGCGACCGCGTTTTTCGCCGGCGACACGGCCTACGACGACCTGTTTTTCGGCGCGATTCGCAGCCGCCTTGGCCCGCCTGACCTCGCGTTGATCCCTATCGGCGCCTACGCGCCACGCTGGTTTATGTCTCCGCAACACTGCGACCCGACCGAGGCGGTGAAAATCCACTGTGAACTCGGCTCCCGGCTGAGCCTGGGCATGCACTGGGGCACCTTTCAGCTCACCGACGAAAGCGTCGACGAACCGCCACGAGAACTCGCACGGGCTCTCGACGTCGCCGAGTTACCCAACGCCGCCTTTCGCGTCTGCGCGCCCGGACAATGCGTGGGCATCACCTGACTCCCGCATTGGCGGAGCCTGGCTAAATTCGCCGTTTAACGAATCATGCGCCTTTGTAGTGCTGCGCAGGCGCCCGAGCCAGCGCTGTTGACCAGCATCGCGGGTGCGACCCGGCGGGTCTTAGCCCAAGCCGAACTGCGCCGCGCCAATCGCCCTGAGGCTGGGGTAAACCCCGTCGGCGCCAGCCGTGCTTAACTCCTCGTGCGTGTGTGTACCCGTGGTCACGGCGAAACAGGGGAAGCCGGCGTTGTGCGCGGCTTGCACATCCCAGGGCGAATCCCCGACCATGCAGGTGCTGGCGGCGTCCGCACCGAGGATTTTGAGGGCGTGGGCGGTGAACTCGGGTGCGGGCTTGAGCCAGGGCGTGTCCTTGGCGCCTAAAACTTCGCGGGTGTAGCGAGTAAAACCGAGGTGGGCGCAGACTTCGCGCGCCGAGGGGCCGTGTTTGTTGGTGAACACCGCCGTCGTGATGCCGCCGGCTTCGAGGCGCGCGAGCAGTTCAAGTGCGTCCGGCATGGGTTCACCACCCGTAAGCATGGTGGCGGCCCAAAACGGGCGGTAAATCGCCAGGGCCTCGGCCAGCCGCGATTCCGGGATGAAGTTGAGCATCGCGTTTTCCAGCCCGCCGCCGATCGCGCGTTTGACCTGCTCGTAGGTCGGCGCCGGAAAGCCGAGCTGGGGCAGGGTGTGGACATAACTGCGGTGAATCGCCGGCAGGTGATCCATCAGGGTTCCGTCGAGGTCGAAAAGCACGGTACGAAAACGCATGCGCAAACCCTATGCAGCGGCGATTCAACGGAACGATATAAAAATTTCGTGCCTTCCGGGGCGAGCTGCGGTCAAGTGGGGCAATGTCCGAACCGACCAGTCCGCCGCCGCCCGACACTCGCGTGCACTTGAGCCCGCAGAACGAGGCCTTGCGCGTCGAGTTGCACGGCGCGTGGCGCATAACCGAGACGCGGCCGTCGTGGCCGTCTTTGATCGAGGGGCAGGCTCCGGGGCGGGTGAAACTGGTTTGGGGGCGGCTGGGCGACTGGGATAGTTCGCTGCTGCTGTTTGTCTACGAGGTGCGGCAGTGGTGCCGGGTTAAGGGCGTGCCGTGTGACTTTGCCGACCTGCCGGATGCGCTGCAAAAACTGCTCCAGCAGTTGGAGGTGGTGAACGAGACCCGCATGCCGGTGGACCGTTCGCGGGATTTTCTGTCGATGGTGGGCTTCGCCGCCCAGGACGTTTGGGGCAAGACCAAGGAGATCGCCACCTTCGTTGGCGAGTGCGTGATCAGCGCCACCGGAATGCTTAAAAAGCCGCATAAATTCCGCTGGCGCGACTGCCTCGACGAGATGCAGCAATGCGGCGCGATGGCCCTGCCCATCGTCAGCCTGATCAGCCTTTTGACCGGCCTGATCATGGCCTACCAGTCGGCGGTGCTGATGAGGCAATTTGGCGCCGACATTTACGTGGCCGATGCGGTCGGTTTGGTGATGGTGCGCGAGATGGGGGCGATGATGACGGCGATCATCCTGGCCGGCCGCACCGGCGCGGCGTTCGCGGCGACGTTGGGCAACATGCGCGCAGGCGAGGAAATAGATGCCTTGCAGACGCTCGGTATCCGTCCGGTGGATTTCCTGGTTCTGCCCCGGCTGGTTGCCCTGGGCCTGATGATGCCGCTGCTCGCCCTCTACGCCAATAGCCTGGGCATCTTGGGCGGCATGCTGGTGTCGCTCAGTGTGCTCGACATACCGCCCTCGGCCTACTGGGTGGAGACGCTCACGGCCATCGATTTGTCGGACATCAGCACCGGCCTGATCAAGGCGTCGGCCTTCGGGTTGCTGGTCGGGTTGGCGGGTTGCCATAGCGGGTTGCGGGCCGAGCGCAGCGCGGCTGGGGTGGGCCGGGCGACCACCTCGGCGGTGGTTATGGGGCTGTTGCTCATCATCGTCGCCGATGCTTTTTTCGCGGTAATATTCAATGTCCTCGGCTGGTAACCCTGCTGTTATGAACCGCACCAATCCCCACCCCCTCGCCCTTGAAGCGTCATCCCTGGAATGCGGCTACGACGGGCATGTGTTGCTCAAGGACGTGAACTTCCAGGTGAAGCGCGGGGAGATATTTTTTATCATCGGCGGCTCCGGTTGCGGCAAAAGCACGCTGCTGCGGCACTTGGTCGGCCTTAACCTGCCGACCGCCGGCACGGTTAAGTTTTTTGGTGAGTGCTACAACTCGGCCAACGCCGATCGCCAGCGGGAAATTTTGCAGCGCATCGGCGTGCTATACCAGGGAGGCGCGCTGTGGAGCTCTCTCAACTTGCTGGAGAACGTCATGCTGCCGCTGGAGGAGTACACCCCGCTTGACGCAGCCGAGCGTGCCGAGCTGGCCTGCATGAAACTCGCGCAGGTGGGACTTGCCGGCTACGGCGCCTATTACCCGGCGGAAATCAGCGGTGGCATGAAAAAGCGCGCCGGCCTGGCCCGCGCCCTCGCGCTGGATCCGGCGATCGTGTTTTTTGACGAGCCCTCGGCCGGCCTCGACCCGCTCACCTCGCGGCGGCTCGACGAGCTGATCCTGAATTTGCGCGATTTGCTCGGCATGACCTGCGTGGTGGTCTCGCATGAACTGGCGTCGATTTTCGCCATCGCCGACCGGGTCATCATGCTCGACAAGCAGGCCAAGTGCATCATCGCCGAGGGCGACCCCCGCGTGCTGGTCAACACTTGTCCTGATGTGCGGGTGCGCGAGTTTTTGGGGCGCGGCGAGGATGCCGCCGCTGCCGGCCGCCAAAACCAGCCTTCCCCTTGAGCCCGCTCCCGCCTAACCCTCTTTTACTGTGAAGACCAAAGTCAGTCCTGCCGTCGTCGGTTTGTTTGTCCTGGGTGCGCTCGTGCTGGGCATGGTCGCGCTGTTCTCGTTCGGCGGTATCAATTTTTTTTCCCGTCCCGAGCGCTTCGTGGTGTACTTTGACGAGTCGATCCACGGCTTGGATCTGGGCTCGCCGGTGAAGTTACGCGGGGTGCGGGTGGGCCGCGTGGTGGACATTAATCTGCGCTACGTGCCCAACACCAATCACTCGCTGGTGGCCGTCGCCTGCGAGCTCAACCGCAACCTCATCGCCGACGAAAAGGGCCAGCTTATTGACGTCACCCAGGCCGGCCAGCTTCAGGGTCTCGTGGACCGCGGCCTGCGCGCCCAACTCGGCGTCATCGGCCTGGCGACGGGCCTGCTTTTTGTGGAGCTCGATTTTCTCGATCCGGCAATTTATCCGTTCAAAGCACGCGCGGATCTGGCGTCGAAATACCTCGAAATGCCTGCGGTGCCCTCGGCGATTTCGGAGTTCCAGTCCAACCTCACGGTGATTTTGAATAACTTGAAGCGCATCGATTTTCAGGCGCTGTCGCTTGAGGTGCAGGGCCTGCTGGCCGACACGCGGGCGAAGATCAACGCGATGGACACGGGCGCCCTGGTGGCTGAATGGGCGAAGGCCGGCACGGCGATCCGTGACCTGGCTGCCTCGCCCGAGCTCAAGCAGTCGCTGGAGCGGCTGGGCTCGGCTGCGCAAAAGCTCGATCTCATCCTCGGCGACTACGCCCAGAACGGCCCGAAGGGGACGGACCTGGCCAAGACGCTTGATGAGGTGCGCGCGACCGTGGTGGTGTTTAATGGCACCGCAGCAACCGTGCAGAAATTCGTCAGCGCCCAGCAGAATCTGGGCGACGAGGCGGCCCAGGCGTTGATGAAGCTCGGCGAAGCGGCCTCCGCCGTGCGCGGGCTGGCCGATTTTCTTGAACGCAACCCGAGTGCGCTGCTCAGCGGTCGCAAGGCCCCGCTCCCTCCTAACAAGTGATTTTAAAGGTTACCACGTCGATGAATTTTACCGCGCCCTTCCGCCTCCTCCGCCTGCCGATGCTCAGCCTCTGTGTACTGGCTCTGGCCGGG
>JBIIMH010000420.1:0-2632 GCA_044338095.1 Rariglobus sp.
CGGTGGAGCGCGCCAGGGCGCAGACCGTTCCGCTGGAATTCCCCTGCCCCCCAATATACCCGCTAGACGCAGAGGCTCCGCGTGGTTTTAGTCGGCCGGTTCATGCGTCTACCCATCACCGAAGATCACCGCGCGCTGGTCATCCGCGTACTGAATCCCCTCACGGCTTTGTGCGGGGTTTGTGCGTTGGGCTTGTTGATCGTGGTGATAGGCTGGCCGCTCGGGCCCGAACTGAGCTCGCTGGTGCAGGCCACCACCAACGCCCTGCTCGCCCTGTTTGTTGGCCAAGAGCTGATGCGAATCTTGGTGCAATCGCACCCCGTGCGCTACGTTCGCGAACGTTACCTGGAGGTCGGCCTCTCGCTCGCAGCCGGTATCGAACTGCTCTTTTGCGAATCGATCCTAGGCTGGCTGGGGACCCAGTTTCCCGAACTTCCCGCAGCCAAAGCCACGGTCCTCTATCTGGCCACCACGCAACTCACGCTGGTGATTCTCGCCGGGCTACGGGGACTGCGGAGCAATGCCTTGTTGTCGGGCCGCCGCCTCAGCCCCGGCATGGTGTTCATCTTGAGCTTCGCGGGGTTGATTACGCTGGGCACCCTGCTTTTGAAAACGCCCAAGGCGACGGTGGCCGGTATCGGCTGGATGGATGCGCTGTTCACCGCCACCAGCGCGGTCTGCGTGACCGGCCTGATCACGGTGGACATGGAGGCGGTTTTCACCCGCCACGGGCAATGGATTATCCTCGGGCTGATTCAAGTCGGCGGCCTGGGGGTGATGACCATCACCTACTTCTTCGCGTTTTTTTTCGCCGGCGGGGTTTCGTTGCGCAACCGGATCGCGCTGCAAGACCTGCTTTGCGAGGAGAACCTCGGCCAAATCGGCACCGTGCTCGGCGTGATCATCGGCTTCACCCTGGCGACCGAGATCGTCGGGGCGGTGGCGATTTATGCGGCGCTCGACGCGGGCAACCTCTTTGCGGGAGACCGGGTGTTCTTTTCGGTTTTCCACTCGGTCTCGGCCTTCTGTAACGCCGGTTTTTCCACGCTGAGCGCGGGGCTTGCAGATCCCGTGTTGCACGGCCAGACAGCGCTGTTTTCGGTCATCATGATCTTGATCGTGGGCGGGGGCATCGGCTTTCCCGTCATTAAAAACTTTTGGCTGGTCTCGCTCGCACGCCTGGCGCGGGGTCTGGGGTGGCGCACGGCGGTGCCCCCGCGCCTGACGACCAACAGTAAAATCGTGCTGCTCTCGACATTCGGCCTGCTGGCGGGCGGCACCGTGTTGATCTGGCTGACCGAGTTCGCCGTCGGCAACGGGCCGGCCAATGGGGGCGCTTGGTTCACCGCGTTGTTTCACGCGGTGACGGCGCGCACTGCGGGGTTTAACATCACGCCGATGGGGGCCATGTTTCCCGCCACCGCTGCGGTGATGATGTTCCTGATGTTCGTGGGTGGCAGCCCGTCGAGCACCGCAGGCGGCATCAAGACCTCGACACTCGCCATCGCCGTGCTGGCGCTGCGGCGCGTGTTACTGGGGCGCTCGGAAATCGAGGCCTTTGGCCGCCGGCTTGGCGACGATGTGGCCGAGCGCGCCCTGGCGATTATCCTGCTCGCGGTGGGCTTTATCACCGTTGTGGCGATCGCGCTGTGCGCGTTGCACCCCGAGCTGTCGCCCGCCGACCTCACCTTTGAAGCGGTCAGCGCGGTGAGCACCGTCGGGCTGACTCGCGGTATTACCAGTGAGCTCGGGCCGCCCGCCAAGGGCGTGCTGGTGGCCGCAATGTTCGTCGGGCGCATCGGCGTGCTGGTGTTCCTGCTCTCCTTCATTCGCAAGCGTCAGCCGGTCGGTTACCGCCTGCCCGAGACGACCGTCGTACTCACCTGAACCCCTTATCCACTTATGAAATGTTGCATCATCGGCCTTGGCGTCTTCGGCAAAAACCTCGCCATCAACCTGGCTCAGCTGGGCGCGGAGGTCCTCGCGATCGACCGCCGGGAGGAGAACGTAGCCCTGATTAAGGACGAAGTCGGCGCCGCCATCGTGATGGATTTCGAGGACACCACGCCGCTGGGCCGGCTGGCCCTGCACGAGATGGATGCGGTGGTCATCGCCGTCGGCGATGATTTCGAGTCGTCGATGGCGATGACGGTAAAGGCCCAGGAGCTGGGGGCGCGGCGAATTGTGTGCCGCGTGTTATCGCCGATGCACGCGCGGCTGCTACGCTTGATGAAGGTCGACCGCCTGGTTGTGCCTGAGGAAGTGGCCGCACGAGGCCTGGCCCACTCGCTGCTCATGCGCGGGGTGGTCGATGGCTTCGACATGGGTGGCGGCCACGCGATCATCGAGGCAGCCGCCCCCAAGGCGCTGATCGGCAAAAACCTCCTCCAGACCGCCGAGCTCTTTAAGACCCACCACGTGCGTCTGGTGACCATTAAGCGCAAAGAGGCCAGTGCGTTCAGCAAATTCATACCCGGGTTGGACGCCGAGGTGCGCCGGCGCACGTTGGGCGTCGTTGAGTTAACCGAACCGTTTGCCAACGACGACGTGGTGGTCTTGTTCGGCGCGGAAAAAGGCCTGCGCCAGTTTTTAGAGGAACACGGCGGCGATTAACACGTGGCGGGCGGCGGCG
>JBIIMH010000421.1:0-2629 GCA_044338095.1 Rariglobus sp.
CGGAAACGTGCGCACCGCTTTTATCGGGAACCGAGTGAACACCACGTTCTTGATCGCCGGACCGGAGCGCAGGTCGGCCGCCGCGCCCTTGCCATTACCAGCACCCGAACCTTCGCCAACGGCGTCAGCTGGGTTTTGCCCATCACCACCCGTGACCACCGAGTAGCCAACCATGCCGCGATCGACAAAGGCCTTGAGCAAAAGCGCCTCGGCGGGCAGGTCGGCGATCTCAGGGGTAAAGTCCGGGCCGAGCATCCGCTCGATGGTCGTACCGGCGTAGCGCTTGAGCAGTGCGGGGTAATCGGGCGGGCTTTTCCCGGGCGTGTGGTCGATCTCGATTTCCTGAAACAAGATGACTTCGGGCGGGTTGCCGGCGGAGCCCGCGCGGGCAACGACCGCGGTGATGTTCTGCACCTTGGTCAACGCATGGGCAGGCCTGTAGCGCGCCGATTGGTAATCGTCGTAAACCGCCACACCGTCGACATCGTGGAGGTTTTCCACGTTGTAAACCATCACCGTGAAAGGCCGCGCCAGCAGCGAGCACGGAGCCAGAGCAAGCAGGAGTAAAACCCACTGAAACCATGGGCTCCTCGCCCGTTGTTTTTTAGCGATAGGAAACACGACTAAGAATGTTCAGCGACGCCTTATTTGCGAAACAGCGCGTCGAGCGAACCGAAGCTCTTGAGCGGGGCTTTGGGCTTGTTCGTCGTCACCGGCAACGGGCTGGCTTCACGCGGTTTCACCGGTTCGACAACCGGAGCGGGCGCGGTAGCAAAAGGGGCACCGAGCTTGGACGAGGCAGATCCGAGCTTGGCGCTTGGCGCGCCCAATTTGGGTGCCTGGCTCTGCTTAAGTTCGGCAAGCGTGCGCTCGAGTTTTTGCACCGAAACCGGTTCGGCGGTGCCCAACTCCTGAGCGAACAAACTCACGCGCAGCTCCTCCACCTGCCAGCGCAGCGCCGCCACGCCAAGGAACGGCGCGAGTTGTTTGGCCCGCTCGGTGTCCTTGACCTGAGCTTGTTTCCAGCGGTCGGCGCGCAGCTTCATAGCCTTCAAGTAACGCGGGAAATGCGCCAGTTGCGCATACGGCGTCACCCGTAAAAAGTCCGCCGGCACCAAGGCGGTGAGGTCGGGGCCTTGGCCGCGATAGGGATGCGGGTGAACCAACAGCGACTGGCGCAACGTGAGGATTTCACGCACCAGATCGACCAGGCGCGGCACCAACCCGAGCAGGTCGTTTTTGGTTTTCATGACCGCAGCGGCGAACGCGGCGGGAGTGAGCGTTTTAACGCGCGAGGCCGAGCAGGCCCAGTGGCGCAAGGCTTCGTAAGCGTGTTCGCGCAACGTCTCCGTGGTGCCGAGAGTCGCCAAGAGCGCCCCCAGCTCGCGCAGTTGTTTCAAATCCTTGTGCAAACAGGCCAGCGGGTGCGCGAGTTGCCACTCCATGAGCCGCTCCAGCGCCGGCGCAGTCGCCTCGGCCGCCTCTTCAGGTGTTTTAAACAGCCGCAGCGCCACGCCGCCGCCCGGGCCGTTTTTGAGTCCAGGAAACGCATACACCGCCACGCCGGCCTGGTCGCACACGTGGACGCGCTCGGGCACATCGCCAAATTTCCACTCGGTCTGTTCGCCCAGTTCGTGTTTGGCGCGGGCGCGGCGCCACGCATCGGGGTCTTCGCGCGAAACACTCGCGCTGGCCTCGCGCTGATGCGCGGCGATGGCGAGGGCGATCTCGGGCAATTCGCGGCTGGCGCAGATTTCACGGCCCTCATCATCAACCACACGCACACGCACGCGCAGGTGATCGGGCAGCGGGCGCTCTTCGGCAAACACGCTGGCGTTGATCTTCAACTTGAGTCGTTCGCCGATCAAAATCGCGAGCGCCTCGGGCAGGGTGTGGCGCTGGGCGGTGAGGCGCGCGTGTTGGGCTGCGGTTTTAGCCAACTGCCGAGCAGCGTCACCGAGCGGCACGAAGTCGCGGCGCAGCTCCTTGGGCAGGGCGCGCAGGTAATGTTCAACCTTGGCCGCCAGATGGCCCGGCACCGCCCAGTCGAGCGCGGCGGGCGTAAGATCGGCGGCGACGCGCACCGGCACATCGAGGGTAACGCCGTCGTCGGTCTGGCCGGGCTTGTAGGCGTAGTTAAGCGGCAGCGCGGCTTGCTGGAGCGGCATCGCCTCGGGGTAAGCCTCGGTGTCGGCCTGCAGTTCTTCGGGGTCGCGCAGATCGTCGGGCGCAAACATGAGGAAGCGCGGCTCGGCGCCTTTGCGATCGCGGACCAGATCGACCAACTCGGCCACCGAAGAAATCCCTGCAAACGGAGCCGCAGACGAAGTTGCCGCAGTGCAACTTTCAGGAATCAGCCGCGCCGCGTAAAACCGGTAAATCCCCTCGTCAAGATTGAGGTAACCGCTGTCGCGGGTGCGCGTGAGCAGGTTTTCGACCTCCTCGCGCACGCCTCGGTTGTGGGCGATAAAATCCAGCGGCCACGTCACCTGGTCGTTAACCAGCGCCTCGCGGATAAAAATCTCGGTGGCGTGCACCGGGTTCACTTTGCCGTAACTGACGGCGCGCGATTCCAACTCCAGCCCGTAGAGGCGGGTGCGTTGTTTCACCATCACGCGGCCGGCGTCCT
>JBIIMH010000035.1:0-9740 GCA_044338095.1 Rariglobus sp.
CTTTTTGTGCCGTTTACTCCACTTCCTTCGTTCGTTGTTCACCCCGGCATCCCGGGATCAGTTTTTGGCGGTGATGTCGTAAGGTGCCTTTTTCAGGGCCGACTCAATGGAACGAGTTAACAAGCTAGGCCGAGCCGAGTAATTCGGCGGTTTTTGAGTTATCGAAGTCGTTGAGGCCTCCCATGTCCGAGCTCCGTGGGCTGGGCTCCGTGGCCTCTGTGTAACTTGCCGAGGTTCGGTTTTCATCCCATCCAAAGACTAAAAAGGGCGCCATTCACCTTGTCGCTTGGGGTGCCTGGTGTTCGGTAAACTTTGTTCCAGTGCCCTGAGACCGGTCCGGTTTCGAGCCTCACCTGGGAGCCGGAGGCGATGGTGTAGCGCCAACCATCGTGCTCGATCACCACCTCGCCAGCGAAGGTCTGATTCCCATGCGCGACTAGTTCTTTGCCAGCGGCCGTAAGGGCGGTCACCGCTCCGCGTAAATGCGCCTGATTGACTGTGGTGGCGAGACCCGCAGGCGAATCGCCGCGTATATCAGCCCCGAGGCAGACAATCGTGTCACGGTAGAAGAACCAGGCTTTGCGCGCCGCAACCCCTTTACGCCGATAGTCAAGCGCCGCCAAGCCGGAGGCACCATCGGACAAACCACCCACAAAATCGCTCGGCACTTGCGTGGCGTGGAAAGCGGGCGGCGGAGCCTGCACACAGGTGACACCCGGCAAACGGCTCCAGTTCCAAAGCGGAAAAAAATCCGCATATTCATCACCTCGCCGGTAAAGATAAAGCGCACCGTCACCAAGGTGGTAACCGCTGAGGTTCTCGCGGTTCACGCACTCGGTGCCGACCACGCGTTGGGATGACATTTTCAGCGATGCCATAAAGTCCGGGCGACGAATCACCATGTAGTCAGAACGCCAAAAATGCTTCAAACCGATGAGCACGTCTGGCTCGCCCCGTGTGTTGCTCGATATAAAAGATAGGTAATCGGGAGTATACTTGGGATCGATGACCAATGCCTGTTGCATCACCAAGGACATGATGCGGGCCTTGTTGCGTTGGGATCCGGGCATGAGCTGTCGGCCACAGGCACTTATGTCCATAATGCCGCGCCATGAAACCCACCGATGTCCTTCCAAAAGGTAGCCACGCAGCACTTCCCTTTGGGCAGGCGTCATCTGCCAGCGCGTACCGTCGAGCACCCGGCCCCACAGGGCCATGCAAACCGCATAGCTCAACCCGTAAGTGCCGAACTGCTGCTGCGCTCCATGCTGGTGAAAACTGAAATCTGGCTGCAACCCCTCCTTGGTTGTGATTTCGAGTTCACTCCAGACCGCACCAATACCGGTGCCAACCAAGGCCTCGTTACGTAAAAGAAGGCCTCGCATAACCGTATTGATCGCCAGCCAGATTTTATTTTGGCCGGTCTGAGCAATCCGATAGCGCGCCAAAGATACGGCCGTGGCGTAGTGCCTCTCCTCGGGGGTCGCCTCATCGCCGAGCAGCAGGAGGGTGGTACCGACAACCTTGGGTATACCAATTTGATTATGCCACCAGTTCTTACTTTGATAATCTCGCTGTATCCAGTGCGAGATCGCACGATGAATGGAGTTCATCAGCTTCGCGCGCTCGACCGGATCAATGCTGGAACGGGACTTGGCTGTCGCCATGGCTTGGAGCCGATTCCAGTGTGTGAATGGTGGCCAAGACCCCATCGCCGTTGAGTCATAGTCTATATCCGGCCACCGTCCGTCTTCGCCCAGAGAAGCTGAGAAGCTCATTGCTTGCTCCGGTGATAACGCTTTCTCACCAGAATCGCGCATTACGTAGGCGTCCGGGAAATTGGTGTAAAAGTCCCGAAATTGCCTCTCGGCGCGTTCCAAGTCCACCGAGGCATCGCCCGCCCCGGCGATGGCGCAGGAGTTAAAAGCAAAACCGAGCACCAGCACCACCCACTGCCAACCGCGAAAAGTGCACGCCGCCTTGAATCCGCAGGTCAGGGGGGAATGACGGCTTAAAAAGTGCGACTTGGTCATGGGTATCTGTATCTTCTTCAAAAGTTTATGCAGTGAAAATCGTGCTGTTTTGATCGGCATATATACAGGGCAGGAATCAATTAACCCCCAAGGATAGCGTGACCGGGAATCGTATAGACTGCGTCGCTTGGCTAGACTCGGATTTCTCTCCGCACTTATGACTTATTCTGCGGAGAGGCGGGGGAAGGAGGCTGGGAATTGTGCGCTTCCCCACCTAGCCTCCAAGCGTATGCATAGTGAAAAGCTGTCGCCGTGATTGCGCCATAGCCCGAAAGGATAAGCGCTACTGCTGCCCCATTCCACTTCCACGGCTCATTGAGCGTCAGCGCAATCACTCCAACCGCCAAAGGGGGGAGGATTGCTCCGGTCAAGGCCACCCGAGCTAAGCTGTTCACCCTCCTTTTTTTTAGCAGGAGGAAAGCGGGAATCCCCAAGATGCCGGTAAAAGCCAAGGTATAGACGTAAGCAAATCCAGCAAACAAGACGGAGCTGAACCAGTTTCCCGTCGTCTGCGTGATCGTTGTGAAGCTCGCAAAGAGCAGGGCGACGGGCAGCGGCGCGAGGAGCAAGGCGCGGAGCAGCGGCCAAAGGCTTTTTAGCTCACCGCTTGCGTCCAACCCGAGGGAGTCCTGGTTCCTCTCCCCGCACCAACGAGACAATACTCCACGCCGTTTTCTGTCCTCCCCGCCCGCACCAGCCCTGTTATTGGTTGGGTTGCAACTAAGTCGTGAAAACAGCGCAGTAATGCAGTGCAGAGTATGGCAACAGGGCTTGTTCATCTTTCTGTGTTCGGTGAATTTTACGGCTTTGATTCGTATATCGGCGGAACACACGGAGCGGTCGCGCGGCCACACTCAGGGCGCAGCGCCCTCGGTGATCACGCGCAGGGAGCCGACGCAGTAGCGCTCATCGGCGGCGTTCACGTGCAGGGTCATCTTCAGGTAGAACCGGCGCTTGCCGGTGACCGCCGCACTCAGGTCGACAAACTGCGGCGGGTTTCTCCACGCCTTGCTGTCGATGCTTTGTGGATAGGCGTTCTGCCAGCGGTTGTCGAACTGGCCGCATTTCACCCAGGTTTTCTGATCGTCGCTCACGAAGAATTCGATGCGACTGGAATCCTCAAAGGCGCGCGCCGTGAACTCGGCGACGGTCATCTTTAGCGGCCGATCGCTCTCGATGCGGTAAATCACCGACTCGGGCGTGAAGGCCTGGACGGGGCGCAGCAGGGTCATGACCACGTCGTGCAGGTAGTTCGGCTCGGGCTTGTGCGGGCCGACCTTCAGGCCCTCGACTTGCACGGCGCGCTCGCGCCATGCGCGGTCGTCGGTTGCGGCCTGGTAGTCTTCCTCGAAGAGCACCCGGTTGGGCTGGGAGACGCGGATCAGGCGGCGCCGGGTGCCTTTTTCCGCGTAGGGCGAGTAATCGAGCACGACCTCCTGGCCGGGCTTCAGACCGTCGGCGACCATGTGGTTTTCGTAGGCGCAGTACCGGCCGCGCATGGCCACCGTGTCGAGTTGGGTGGCGTAGCTGAACTCGTAGACTTGGCCGTTCTCCAGTTCGAGCGAGCCGTTGTTGAACGGGCCCATGACCGAGGGTGCGGTGATCTGCTTGATGCGACCGCGGTCGTGGCCGTAGAGCGAGCGTATCGCGATGACCTCGCCCTGGGCGTTCAGATCGAGCTCCACCCGATCCAGGGCGCGCGGCCACGATTTACCTTCATCAGAGACGGTCAGGCGCTCGGCGGCGCGCGTGGTGCGCACCTCCTGGGCGACCGGCAGGGTGAGCGATTCCTCGTTGCCCATGACGGCCAGGTCCTGGGTGTCGACCCGAATGCTGCGCTCGTTGCCGTCGAGGTAGCGCGCCACCAGCGTGGAGGGGCGGGCGGGCGACGGGTTCAGAAGCGGAGTGGCTTGCAGGCGGACGAGGACGCGGCCGTCGGCGACCGCCTGTTTAAGACCGTCGTGGCCGGCTTCGAGCCGGTAGCGCTGCGGGCCGACTTGCTTCAAGACCCAGGCCTCCGAGCCGGGCGGGTGGGCCAGGCTCAGCAGGACGTTCTGCTGGCCGCTCTCGGCGACCGCCGAGAACTCGACGGCCGTCGGGGTGACCGCATGCAGCGTGACCAGCAGCACGTCGGCGTCGTTGTCCAAGCGGACTTGCAGGGGATAGCGGCCCAGCGGCCCATGCCCGCGGATGACGAAACGAGCCGGCAGAGCCTGGGAAATTTCGCCCGTGAGCAGGCGCTCGGCGCTGCGATAGCGGCCTTGATCGAGCAGGCGCTCGGCTTGGGCGGTGACCGCGTCCTGTCCGGCCAAGGTGCGATAATGCTGGAGCAGTCGCTGCGCGGCCACCCGGTCCTGCACCCAGAGCTCGAGCGTGCGCTGCTGGCGCATCGTCAACGGCGCCGCGACGAGGTAGCCGGACGCGCGCTTCCACTGCGTGCCGACGTGGCTTTCCATCAAAAAGGCCGCGTCGGGAGCGCTCGGCGAATGCAGCGTCAGGCGAAGGAGAAGCTCGCGCTGGCCGATCATCGCCTGCCCCAGATCGACCTTGGTCTTCGAGGTCATACAGGGCGTCCAGTGATCGGGGCAGGGCAGTTCTTTTTCGGTCAGGATGGCGATGCGCTGGAGTGATTCGGGCGTGCCGCCGGTCCACACCTCGATGCGATTGCCTCCCGGCGACACGCGGCCGTCGAGGGTCAGTGTAAGGCCGGAGACGAAAGGCTCGCCGCCGTTGGTCAGGCGATAGGTGACCGAGCCGGGGGCGGCGGTGTCGGCGACGGACAGCCGGGAAACGCTGGGGGCGTCGGCGGTCTCGCGCACCTGCTTCGCTATTTTCAGGTTTTGGGAGGCGACGAGGATGTCGGGTGACCCGAGGGTTTGTTGAAGGTTGTGCTGCACTTCGAGCAACGTGGGCTCGTGGTGGGGGACGGGCAGGGCGGGGGCGTCGTCGCAGCCATCGACCTTGCGGACGTGGGTGAGAATATCGGCGGATTCGTTGAAGAAATTGGCGAATTGAAAGCCCGAGGCGTAGAGCAGGCGCAAGGCGGAGGCGTCGTTCTTGAGGATTGTAGCCTCCAGGTTGGCGTGGGCGAGTTTGCCGTTCGCCTTCACATAATCATACATCCCGAATTTGTCCCAGAACAGTTCACCGCTGGTCCAAAACCCGTCGACGATGCCGGCCTGGCCGCCAAACCAGCGTCGGTCTTTCATCGGGCCGGGGGTCTTGAAAATCGTGTGGGAGTATTGGTTTTCGCTAACCTGATACTCAGGGAGGCGGACCTGCCCGCGGTCGACCACGACGGCGGCGCGCTCAATGGCCGCAGTGTGCCAGTCCGCGTACTCGTTCCACAGGCGCACGGAGTCGCGGAAAAGCCAGAGGCGTTCCGTCTCGTCGAGCCCGTCCTTGGGGTCGAGGGGGATGCCGTCGCGTTGGGCGGCGGCGATCGTCGCCGCGGTGACCTCGCCCATCGGCGGCCCCATCTCGCGCAACACGATCAACCGAGGGTCCTGGCCTTGGGCGCGCAGGAAATCGATCCGGTCGCTTACGCCGCGGGTGGCGTTAAGGAATCGCTCGCGCAGGACCGCGTTCATGTGCGGATCGCGGAAGGTCGCCCAGAACGCGCTGTTCCACATGTTGGGAAAAGACGGGCTGAACTGTCCGCGATTGGCGTCGTAGCTGAGCTGGCTGTAGCGCACGTCGTTGAAATATCCGCCAAGCCCGTCGGGCCCGGACGGCGCGCCGCCCCACGTGGCACCGTTAAGGAGGAACTGCACGGGCCGGCCGGTGCGGGCGGCTTGCTCGATGCTTTCGAGCAGGCGGGTGCGGGTCTTCTCGGTCGATTGGTTGCCGTAGTGTGCCGAGCCGAAGTCGCCCAGGGGGCCGAACGAGCGCAGTGCGGGCTCGCCGGCGTCGGGTTTCTTGTAATGCATGCCCAGCAGAGCCATCGGCCGATAGACCTGCTCCTGTTTGTCCACGGTGCCGAAGAAGTCGTCATACAGCCAGGCCTGCCCGATGCTGAAAGCGGGGGCGCCGGCGTTGGTCAGCGTGACGGTGAGTTCGGCGGATGCGCCGGCGATTTCGGCCGGGATCCAGACGAATAGGTGATTGGGGCCGGCGCCGATTTCCTCGTAGCTCCGGAAGTAAAGCTCGGTGCCGTTGACCGAAATCGTATACCCGAAGGCCTGCGGGCGGCGGGAGTGGATCTCCTGAATCTCCAGCACCGCGGGCTTGCCAGTCGTGGTCCGGCGCAAGGTGAACCGCAGCTCGCTGCCGGTGCCGCCCACCGTCTGCACCGGGTAGCGGCGTTGGAAACCGCCGATCTCGGTCTCAAGCGTCTCGGTGCGCACGTCACCGCGGGTTTGCAAGGCGTGGGCGCGCTCGCCGTCGGCATCGCCGAAGCGCAGGGTGTCGGCGATCAGGCGTTCCGGCGCCGCGGAGAGGGAAGCGGTCAGGCCGAGAAGAAGGCCGAGAACGGGAGGGAGGAGAGAACGCATCATAAGAAGTAGGAGGGGGATTCGGTGGTAGCGCCGGCGGCCATGGGGTAACACTCTCAGTGAGTCGAGGGACGGGGGGATGAGTCCAGAATAAATCAAGCGCCTGTTCTTATGGTTTTAAATCCGCCGGACGATTGCGAATCCGGAGCGTCCCTGTATCGCGTTAGGGCGGGTGGGGGCCGGTTTTTCGCCTGCGGGAAAAGGATGGAAAAATGGAGAATATCGGGGGCACAAGTTAAGGCGAAAAGCCCCGGGTGAAGGCGTTGCTGCAGCAGGGTGGCGGAGGGTCTTGGGGCTAATCGCGTTCCTGGCTGAACGCGGTGGTTTTTAGCTTGGAAGACAAGCGATTGCATTGTGTTTTAAGGGCACAATGGATTCATCTACGCATGCGCAAGTCGTCGGATTATTGCACAGTCAGGTCGGTTACGACTTGGATGCGCCAAAGCGCTTGGTGCTGCGCGGCCCGGAGGGCTGGCTTGCCGACGGCGCTCGGGTCTCCATCCGCGATTCTCAAAATACGGTGGTGTGGCAGGGGCGGCCGAGGCGGTGGGGGGCGGTGTGGGGAGCGACGTGGTGGGAGGTTGATTTTGGCACTCTCCGCGCTTCGGGCCACTACATCGCGTACTTGGAACGGTCTGACGGGTCCGTCGAATTGGCGAGCGATCCGTTTGAGGTGGGCGAGCAGGTGCTTTTTCAGCGCACCGCGTATGCGTGTGGCCCGGGTCATTTGGATAAGCGTCGCCTGCTTGCGAAGGTTAAACCCGGTTGGTTCGACGCGGGCGCACTCTGGCAACTGGTGAGCAGCCACGCCGTGCAGATCATCGGGCTTTGCGACATGGTTCGCTTCGCGGGCGAGCATCTCGAGCCGTCGGTGCGCGCGGCGTATCTGGAAAAAATCGAGGATGGCGCCACCTACCTGGGTATGTGCCGCCAAAGCGCGACCGAGAAGGGGTTTGGCGAGGGGGCGTTGATCCAGTGCCTGGCCATGGTGGTTGATCAGATTTCACCCTACGACTCGTTCACGGCGGCGGTTGCCTTGGCTCTCGCATCCGAGTGTCTGCAAGCCAGTCGGCCGGAAAAGGCCGAAGCATTCCGGCGGGATGCCGAGCGTTGTCTGCAGTGGGCTTTGGATGAGGGCAAACCGTGGTCGCACATCCCGTATTATCGCGACAACCAAGGTTTGCCCGAGGAGCTCACGACGCTGCAGGGCTGGCCGACGCGCTACCTGATGCTGGGCCTGTACGCGGAGGTGGTGTTGTGCTCGCTGCAGCCGGGCCGCGATCCCTGGCGGGTGGAACACTTGAGCAAGCAAATCCTCGCCCGGCAGATTCCTCAGGAGCGAGCCGAGCAGGGGTGCTGGGGGCATTTTTACGCCTATGACGCGTGCCTCGCTGCCGAGAAATCCTGGAGCCACAGCATGCCGCCGCAGGACTTCACCGTGTCCTATCAATTCGATTCGGACAACGGGATGAGTTTCGCCCATCCGCTGTTTTGTTTCGCCGAGGCGATCCGGCGCTTGCCACAGCATCCGTTGGTCGGCCGGTGGCAGGAGGCTTTGACGGCCTTTGCCCGGCATTACTTCCTGCCGCTTTGCCGGAAAACCCCTTTTTCGCTGATGCCGCGCGGCTTTTTCGGTGAGAGCGAGCCGATCTGGTTCGCCGGAGTCTGGCACGGCTGCAATGTCAGCTACGGTATCGCGGCGGGTTTGGCGTTGGAGTTTGAGCGCCTGCTCGGCGATCGTCAGTTTGGCGACCTCGCGTACGGCAACCTGCAATGGATCGGCGGACTGCATGCCGGCCTGACGCAGGAGGCGATCGAGGTAGGCTGCACGATCAGCACGCAGGATATTCCGGCCGGCCGGGCGGTGTCGGCCAGTTTCATCCGCGGCATAGGCAGCGGCTCGGCGGGGTGTTGGACGAACATCCGCGGCAGCATCTGCAACGGCTTCGGCACAGGCGTTCAGTTCGTCAAGGACGTGCCGCCGCAGGTGACGCTCGATCGTCCCCAGGCGTTGCACGACGAGGACTGGATTACGCACAACGGCGGTTTCCTCATCGGCCTGTCGCGCTGGCGCGCCCGCCTGACTTGACCGTCCCTTTCCGGCCTTGCCTCATGGGAATGTCCTTTGTCGCGACGCAGGCCGGGGCCTTCATCCGGGCAGCCGTTGGGCTGTAGCTTGGCGTGGCCGCTTTGCCCGCTGCGACCGCGATCAAATCCCCCGCCGGCCGGTCCGCGTCGCCGAAGCGCAGGGCTTCGGCGATCAGGCGTTCCGGCGCCGCGGGCAACGCGGCACGAGTGGAAGCGGAGATTACTCGGTGACCACACGCAGGGCACTCAGGCAGGCCCGTTCGTCGGCCGAGTTCACACGGAAGGTGAGTTTGACGAAAAACTCGGTTTGGCCGGCGACATGCGGGGAGAGGTCGACGAACTTCCATGGCATTGTCCAGGGTCCGAACTGTGCGGGCTGCGGATAGCTGTTGAGCCAGCGATTGTCGAAGCGGCCGCACTCGGTCCAGGTACGACCGTCGAGGCTGACCGCGAAGTCGATCGCCGTCGAATCCTCGAAAGCCCGGGCGGCAAACTCCACGACGGTGGTCTTCAATGGCTGGTCCGAGCGCACCCGGTACACGACCGAGCCGGGTTCAAAGGCTTTTACCGGGCGAACCAGTTGCTTGATAATTTCATGCAGGTAGTTCGGTTCTGGCTTGTGCGGACGCAGATGGAGACCGTCGACGGAAACGGCGGCGGCGCGGAAGCTTTCGTCGGTGCCTTGCGTGTAATCCTGCTCGAAGAGCACCCTGTACGGTTGGGCTATATGGATCAGGCGCCGGTCGGTGCCCCCTTCCGCATACGGCGAGTAGTCCACGGTAACACGCTGGCCGGGCTTGAGCGCAGTGGTCAGCGCGGAAATCTCATAATCGCAATACCGGCCGTGCATCGCGACCGTATCGAGTTGGGTGTCGTAGCTGAAGGTATAGACCCGTTCGTGATCGAGTTCGATCGAGCCGTTGCTGTAGGGGGGGAGAATCGAGGGGGCGGTCACGCGTGTGATCACCCCGGAGTCGTGTCCATAGAGCGCGTGCACGGCGACGACTTCGTCCTGCGCGTTGAGCGTGATTTCGACGCGATCCAGGGGGCGCGGGTGCTCGCCGGACACGCCCGGCTAGACCAGCCGCTCGGCCGAGCGGGAGAAGTTCACCGTCGCGGCGCGGCG
>JBIIMH010000422.1:0-2624 GCA_044338095.1 Rariglobus sp.
GTTTTTTATCCTCTTCTCTTGCCCTCGGCCAACCCCACGCCCTCAGAGGTCACCGCAGCCATCTCTTCCCTGCCTGCCGATTGGCATCCCACTGCGATCAATCTGACCGGCGGCACCAAACTCATGTCGCTGGGAGCCCAAGCCTGGGCCGACGCCCACTCCACACCCTGCCTTTACGTGGACACTCATGCGCAGGTCTTTGTCTCGACCGGAGTAACCTCTCTTCCGGAGCTCCCGAGTCTCCCCCAAATCGCTGGTACGCTCAGCTTGGAAACCGTCCTCGCCGCCCACGGTGTTCCATCCAATAAACTCCAAGGGAAAGCTCCGGGCCAAGCCGAGCTGACCTTTGGTCGTGAGGCTGCCACCGCTTGGGCGCAAAGCACAGCTTGCTCCGAGTGGATGCGGACCCTGCGCACCACTTGGCTCCTGCCTAACGGATATCCCAAACCCGAGGCTTACCGCACGGCTGTCGTCATCCCGGCTGATGCCGCCTCGCTCGCCCAAGCCGCCGTCAACGCCCGCTGGGCCCATATTGATGCCACCGGACTACTCCTGCCGCTCCTGCCGCCGGGTCGCTCTGGCGACCAGCAAGCGCGTAACACCCACGTGGCTGACCTCCTCCAAAACCTCGAAGGCGGCTGGTTCGAGCTGCACATCGCCGGTCTCATGCTCGCCACTGACCGCTTCCGCGACGTGCGGTGGAGCGTGGAGTCCCCAGAGCGCGAAGATCTTGCCCTCGGCGAAACCGATATCGTAACGATGGATCGCGGCACCCTCTCGCCGCTTTTCATCTCCTGCAAAAGCAGCACCAGTTTCCCCAAGCCACTCGAACACATTTTTGCCCTGCGCCAGCGAGCCACCCACTTCGGCGGCACCTTTGCCCAGGCCGTGCTCTGTATCGCTCGCCTGCACTCCGCCGAGGACGAAAAACGCATCCTTGGATTTTGCCGAGCCGCCAATGTGCGCCCCCTTATCGGCGACGAAAAAATCGCCACCTGGCTTAACCCTTAATCGGGGGATAACCCCCGGTTTCATCCCCGCGCCCCAACCATTGGCCCAGACGGCCAACCCTGATACATTTTGGAGCCGTTTAGCGTTGGCCGTCCCCGGCCAAGTGACCGCACGCGCCCCCAGTCCAATCCCCCCGGACCTCCGCCGACCTCCGCCAGCGTGCGCTCGGCGGTCCTTTCGACACGCTGGGCGTTATGTTAAAAACCGCCTTCTCCACGTCCCCCCCGCTACCCTCGCTCCGGGTTGCTTGAAAACCACCCAGATGATGCTGCCCCACCGGCGTGCATTCCCCTTAAACGGGATTCCGCGCGCGAAGCCTTCACCCCCTCTGGAGACGTGGTCCGGTTTTAAGGTTAATCCGCCCCTCCCTCCACCATGCCCACACTCTACCTGACCACCCCCGGCACCCGCGCCCACCTCGTCGGTCAACACCTTGAAGTCGAGATACCCCTCGAACTGAACAGTGAAAGCGATGCCAGCAGCGACATCGCCCGGCCCAGCCTGCGCCGCATCCCGCTCCACGACATTGAGCAGGTCATCGTCGAAACCCGCACCGGCCTTACCATTGCCGCCATTGCCACCCTGGCCGAACGCGGCGTGCCGGTGGTCATCATCAAATCCAGCGGCCAGGCCGTGGCCCTTTGCCTGCCGCCCGCCCCCGATCTGCCCACCCGCCTCGCCCACTACCAATCCCGCCTCACCGCCGATTTCCCCCTGCGCATCGCCCGCCTTTTGGTCGAAGCCAAAATCGCCAACTCCCGCCGTCTTCTCCAACGCCTTGCCTCCAACCGCAGTCAACCCGCGCCCGCCGCCGTCGCCCAACTCGAACCGCTGCGAGCCCGCGCCCTCGCCGCCAGCTCCGTGGATTCCTGCCGAGGCTACGAGGGCACTGCCGCCGGCACCTATTTTGAGGCGCTCGCTCAATCGTTTCCCGCCAACGCCCCTTTTCAGCGGCGCTCCCGCCGCCCCCCGCACAATGCCGCCAACGCCCTCCTTTCCTTTGGCTACACCCTGCTGGCCCATGAAACCACCACCGCGCTCCACGCCGCCGGCCTCGACCCCGCCCTCGGCTACCTCCACGAACCCGAGACCGGCCGCGCATCGCTCGCCCTCGATTTGATCGAGCCATTTCGTGCCGCCCTCTCCGACGGCCTTGCCCTCGATTTGCTCAATCACGGCACCCTCAAGCCCGACACCCATTTCGAACCCCGCGAAGGTGGCATCTACCTCAACCTCGACGGTCGCCGCCGCTTTTTCGGTAACTACGAGCGGCGCATGGATCGCCCCTTCACCTCGGACCTCACCGGCGAACGCACCACCTTGCGCGACGAAATCCGCCGCCAAATTTATTCCCTAAAACGCCACCTCCTCGGCCAAGGCCCCTTCGAACCCTTCATCATGAATTAACCCAAGCTCCTTGATTATAGCTCCAAGCTCTTAGCTCATCCCCATGGTCGCCCACCGCCGCCCGTTCCTTCGTCCGCTCGTCCACCGCGTACTCCCGGCCGACTTCCTGCCGCCGCCCACGCCCAGCCCCCTGCTCCGAGCTCCTAGCTCTCAGCTGCCAGCTCATAGCTCCGAACCACCCGATCCTAGCGCCGAGGCCTCCGCTC
>JBIIMH010000444.1:0-2619 GCA_044338095.1 Rariglobus sp.
ACCGGGCGCGCCCGCTGCGCTGCTTGATTCATCTAGCCCCACACTCAAACCACGTGAAATCAAAATATTAACGACGATTTACTGCCGGTTTTGCGAGCGCATCCCCGTTCGCAATGGTCGGGTTTGTAAAAATCAAAACGTGGAAATGAATTTAGGACCTCCCTTATGTGCACTGATAGTAGCAGGAGATCGCCACAAGGACGGGGAATCGCCGTTTTCTATCTGAGCATTTAGGTAGGTCGGCGTCGGCGTCCACGTTTTCCGATGCCAGGATGTGGTGGCATAATCGCTTTCCACGGCATAAAATAGATCGGTTGGTGACACGGCTTCCGTCGGGTTGCTCATTCCCGCCCACACTGGATTCAAGTAAAGCGATCCACCAGCGTAGGCTGCGCCATTATTCAGTTGAATGTTGAGATCGATTTGGGCGGTTTCCCCCTGATAAAGCACGAAGGTGAAGGGCTGGTAGACGATGGTATCTGAATTGTTGGTGACCGAACCGAGATAATTGCCTCTGAGACTCAAGGTTCCTGTCCCAGCCTTGACGCCTACCGTCACAGAATAGGTGCCGCAGATGGCTTCGGTTCGGGTCACGGATCTGCCGAAGCGGATGTTGGCAACTGACAGATTCTGGGTCGGCGAGCGCCACGCTTCTGCCTTGTCGTTGGTAATCCTTGGTTGCGCCCTCCAGGCTCCGTTCATATAGTACTCTGAACCGAACTGCCCGACGGGATAGTCCACCGCCCAGGCGTTGGCCAGTACCCCAATCACCAGCAGCAGTCCATGCAGGAAAGACCACCCCGCCCTCTTGTTCCCAGATCGGAGGCGCCATGTGGGGAACAATGCCCGGTTATGGTCGGCAAGTGATGACATGATGGAACTCTCTCTCGTACAAGTGGCGGAGCGGACGATCCTGGGCCGAATCCGCATTCCGAAAGATCTGAATAGCATAAGGCCACAATATGCTGCCGACAGGAAGCTCATTTTGATTCACTTGATTAGTTTTAAATGAATTCAGAACCAATTTCGATTGAACCGCGCCTCGCCAATAGATCCCCAAACAATCGTATTTTATATATGACTCACCGATAAATCGACCGTTATGTGTCGCAAAAATTGTGACACAACAACACGAGTGTCCGGTAATTCGATTGGTTGAATAACATAAGTTATTTATTTTAAGATAAAAAAGGAAATTTTCGGGTGTGACGCATTTTGCGTTCTAAAATTCACGCCTCTTTCTGTAAATTACGGAAATTATTGATCCTGCGGTTTTTACGCAAATTATTAAGTTCGGGCATCGGGAAACTTTTCGACGTTTTGTCGAGCGCTACAGCGGGGACGCAGGAAATCGTGGATTCAGTTGCAACGATCGATGGCTGGCCATGGTCTTTGCCCAATTGACTTATCGGGACAGTCTTCGCGATATAGTCACTGCTTTGGAATCTCGGCCAAGGCTTCTGTATCAGATGGGATTCCGCAGTCGGGTGGCAAGGAGCACATTGGCCGACGCCCACGAAACACGCGACTGGCGCATCTATGCGGACTGTGCACAATCGTTGATTCGAAGAGTAAGAAAACTCTATGCAGAAGAAACATTTGGGGCAGAATTGAATCAAACAGTCTATGCTCTCGACGCCACGGTAACCGATCTGTGTATGGGCCTTTTTCCTTGGGCTCATTTTCGTTCGACGAAGTCTGCGATCAAGCTCCACACATTGTTGGATTTGCGTGGAGCCATACCATCGTTTTTGGTTATTACGGATGGTTCGATTCACGAAGTAAACCTTCTCGACTCTCTTCCTATAGAGCGCGCAGCCATTTATATAATGGACCGTGGGTACACCGACTTTGGTCGCTTGTATCGATTCACCTTGGAAGGTGCGTTTTTCGTCATCCGGGCCAAGTCCAATCTGCGGTTTTACGTTGTGGAAAGTTGTCCCGTAGACCGAAAGACCGGCTTGCGATGCGATCAAACCATCCGGCTGACTGGAGCCAACGCGAGAAAGGATTATCCGGTCGCGCTGCGTCGTGTGCGGTTTTACGACGTGGAGCAGAAGAGATCTTTGGTGTTCATCACCAACAACTTTACTCTTCCCGCACAGGTCATCGCCCAGCTTTACAGAGCCCGTTGGCAAATCGAACTGTTCTTTCGCTGGATCAAGCAGCACCTGCGCATTCATGCGTTCGTCGGAACCTCGGAGAACGCTGTGCGCATCCAAATATGGTCGGCCATCAGCGCCTATCTTTTGGTGGCGATTATGAAGAAGACTTTGGACTTGAAACCGAGTTTGCACGAAATTCTTCAGGTTGTAAGCGTGACGCCATTCGAGAAAGTCACTATCAATGAATTGTTTATGAAAGACATGACCGTTTTTGATTCAATGGCAGCATCAGAACTTGATTTTAAACTATTGGCATGAAGTAACTTACTGCCGGACACTCGTGATTCTGAATATAGTCTGATTGAGCCACTTGCCCCCATACAAATCCAGAGTTTACGGCAGCGGCAGGGGCTTGATTTCCAGGAGAACCACCCCCTGGCGATCCGCCACCAGAACCTCCGCCGGGCGAACTAGCCTGCCACCCGACTACCAGACCGGCACTGGCATTCCAACC
>JBIIMH010000423.1:0-2617 GCA_044338095.1 Rariglobus sp.
CAAAAGTACGTGAGCTAAAGCGGCGGCGGTGGGAACCAATCAGAGAGGTTAACCACTTATCTGCACTGATGAACACTGATCCAAACAAGCAAACCGACCACGATCCGGAAGGTTATGCACTGATCGGGGCCTGTTTTGCGGTCTATAACGAGCTGGGTAATGGCTACCTTGAAGACGTTTACCAGGAGAGCTTGGAAATCGAGCTGGCTGACCGATCAATTCCCTTCGTATCGCACCCCAAAATCCCCATTTCCTACAGAGGCCGAATCCTTCGTAAATATTACGAAGCCGACTTGATCGTGCTCGATAAAATCATTATGGAGCTCAAAGCAGTTAAAACGATTCTCCCCGAACACGAAGCCCAGTTGCTCCACTACCTGAAATCAACTGGGCGGCGCGTCGGTTACCTCGTCAATTTCGGGGCATTCCCGCAACTCGACTGGCGTCGCCGGGTTCGTTGATTTCATAAGTGTTCATCAGTGATAATCAGTGGTTAAAAAATGTATTCCTCCTCTTCCTCCGCATCCCCCGTTTCCGACGCCCTTTTTGCTCGCGCCCTCCAGCTCATCCCGGGCGGGGTCAACTCGCCCGTCCGCGCCTTCCGCTCGGTCGGCGGCGCGCCGTTCTTCACCCAGTCCGCCCAAGGCGCGACGCTCACCACCGCCGACAACCGCGAACTGATCGACTTCGTCTGCACCTGGGGCCCGGCCATCCACGGCCACAACCACCCCGTTATCAAAGCCGCCATCGCCGCCGCCCTCGACCACGGCACCTCTTTTGGCACGCCCAACCCCTACGAGGTCGAAATGGCCGAGCTGATCGTGCGCTTTGTCCCCTCGATTAAAAAAGTCCGCATGACCAGCAGCGGCACCGAGGCCACCATGTCGGCTATCCGCCTCGCCCGCGGCTTCACCAAACGCGACAAGATCATCAAGTTCTCCGGCTGTTACCACGGACACTCCGACTCGTTGCTCATCAAAGCCGGCTCCGGCGCCCTCACGCACGGCCACCCGGACAGCGCCGGCATACCGGCCTCCTTCGCCCGCGAAACCATCGTTTTGCCCTACAACGACCGCGCCGCCCTCGCCGCCTGCTTCGCCGCCAACCCCGGCCAGATCGCCGGTGTCATCATCGAGCCCTACTGCGGCAACGTCGGCTTCATCATGCCCGACGCCGGCTACCTCGCCTACGTGCGGGAAATAACCGCCCAGCACGGCACCGTGCTCATCTTCGACGAAGTCATGACCGGCTTCCGCATCGCCAAAGGCGGCGTGCAGGAGCGCGAAAGCATCACCCCCGACCTCACCTGCTTGGGCAAAATCATCGGTGGCGGCCTGCCGGTGGGCGCCTTCGGCGGACGCGCCGACATCATGGATTACCTCGCGCCGCTTGGCCCCGTTTACCAGGCCGGCACGCTCAGCGGTAACCCGCTCGCCATGGCCGCCGGTATCGCCTCATTGCGGCTGCTCGAAGACCTCAACCCGTACCCACACCTCGACCAACTCGGCCGCCAGCTCTGCGCGGCGGTGGCCGACGCCGCCAAGGCCAAAGGCATCGCGGTGCAAACGCCCCAGTGCGGCTCGATGTTCAGCTTCTTTTTCACCCCCACGGCGGTGCGCGACTACGACACGGCGCTCACCGGCGACGCCAAAATTTTTGCCCGCTTTTTCCGCGGTGCGTTGGATCGCGGCGTTTATCTGGCGCCCAGCGCGTATGAAGCCGGCTTTATCAGCACGGCGCACGACGGCGCGGCTATCGACCGCGCCTGCGAGGTGCTCAGCGGCGTCATTCGCGAGCTGTAAAAATTCGCGGCGAACCTCGCTGTCTTGCCGCGCCGACAACGCAAAGAGCCTGCTGGTTTCCGGCAGGCTCGTTTTGGGTAAAGCCACTGCTCTGGGGTTGACGGTCAACTCCGCCGCACAGGGACGAAACCGTCATCGTTTTGTTGCTGGCGTTGACTTCTCCTCTTTACCACCTGTTTTGCGCAAACTATCGACGCGGGCTTTTTGCCAAGGGGCGAGCAGTCGGCCACTGTGGTCTTCTGTCACAGTGACGGCTTCCTATGAATCACTTACCCTTCGACTCGGGACTGTCCTCAATCGGCGGTCCGATTTGGCAACGTGGCACCGCGCTTCTGACTAATTCGCTTCTCAACAAAGGCACCGCGTTCACCGAGCGCGAACGTGACGCCCTCGGCCTGCGCGGCCTGTTGCCGCCGCGCGTTTTCACCCTCGACGAACAAGTCGCCCGCGTGCTCGCCAACGTGCGCCGCAAGGACAACGCCCTCGAGAAGTACATCTTCCTCACCACGCTGCAAAATCGTAACGAGACGCTTTTTTACCGTGTCATGCAGGACCACGCCGAGGAGATGATTCCGATCATTTACACGCCCACGGTTGGCCAGGCCTGCCTCGAATACGGAGCCATTTTTCGCCGTCCGCGCGGGTTGTTCATCAGCATCGACGAACGCGGCCGCATCGCCGAAATCTTGCGCCACTGGCCGCTGTCCGACGTGCGTATGATCGTGGTCACCGACGGCGAGCGCATCCTCGGTCTCGGCGATTTAGGCGCGCTCGGCATGGGCATCCCCGTCGGCAAACTCGCGCTCTACACCGCT
>JBIIMH010000424.1:0-2610 GCA_044338095.1 Rariglobus sp.
TTCCAGTCTGCTCCGCACCTGATAAGCAAAAACCCGGAGCAGACTGGAAGTCTGCGCTACTTTTTCCCGCCCCCAAATCCGTTATCCGGCAGGATAACGGAGCACGGGCTTGGGAGCGTCGGGCGTCGGCGCGAAGGGCACCACTTTCCAGAACTTGGCCACCGTCGCAGCCCAGTCCGCCAACAACGCCTGCGCGTACGGGCTCGTCGTCGCTTTCGCGTGCGCCGCCACCAGTAGCTTCAGGCTTTCGATTTCCTCGGCCCCGCTCAGGCGCTCCAGGCCGATCATCGCCGGGTTGATGTTCTTCGGCAGGCTCTCGGCCGGGTCATACACGAAGGCCAAACCGCCGCTCATGCCGGCGCCGAAATTACTGCCGGTCGGGCCGAGGATAACCACCGTGCCCACCGTCATGTATTCGCAGCCGTGGTCGCCCACGCCTTCGACCACCGCCGTCGCTCCGGAATTGCGCACCGCGAAACGCTCGCCCGCACGCCCCGCCGCAAACAGCGTGCCGCCGGTCGCCCCGTAAAGGCAGGTGTTGCCCAGCAGCGCCTGCTTGTTCCAAGCAAAGGTCTCGCTCGACTTGGGGCGCACAATGATCTCGCCGCCGTTGATGCCTTTACCCACGTAATCGTTGCCCTCGCCAATCAAGGTCAGCCGCAGGCCGTTGACCAAAAACGCGCCGAAACTCTGGCCGGCCGAACCGGTAAAGGTCAGGTCGATCGTGCCCGCCGGCAGGCCTTCGTTGCCGTGCTGGTAGGCGATCTGGCCGGAGATCTGCGTGCCGATGTCGCGGTTGACGTTGGTCACCTTGTAGCGGGCAACCAGCCGCGAGGACTCGCCCAGAATGACGTCGCGCGCCTCCTGCAGGATGGCTTCGTCAAGCGAGCCTTCGCCACCGAAACGCTCGTTGCGCTGGCGGGTGTGGAAACGGTCGGTCTCGCCCGAGGGATCGGGGTTGTGCAACAGGCCGGAGAGGTCGACCAGCTTGCTCTTCGGGTTCGCCGGGTCGTCGATCTGCTCCAGCAGGTCCACGCGACCCACGATCTCGTTGAGGTTACGCGCGCCGAGTTTGGCGAGGTAATGGCGCACGTCCTCGGCCACGGCGTTGAAGAAGTTGATGATGTTCTCGGGCTTGCCGCGGAACTTGGCGCGCAGGTCTTCACGCTGGGTGGCGACGCCGACCGGGCAGGTATTCAGGTGGCAAACACGGAACATCGCGCAGCCGCCGGCGATGAGCGCGGCGGTGCCGAAGTTGAACTCCTCGGCGCCCAGCAGCGCGGCGATCACGATGTCGCGGCCGGTTTTCATGCCGCCGTCGGTGCGCAATGTGACGCGGCCGCGCAGGCCGTTCATCATCAGAACCTGGTGAGCCTCGGCCACGCCGATTTCCCAGACCGAGCCGGCGTTTTTAATCGAGGCCAGCGGCGAGGCGCCGGTGCCGCCATCGTGACCGGAGACGAGAATCACGTCGGCGTAGGCCTTGGCCACACCGGCGGCGACGGTGCCGACGCCGGAGCTGGAGACGAGTTTAACGCAAACCTTGGCGCGGGGGTTAACTTCCTTGATGTCGAAGATCAGCTGGGCGAGGTCCTCGATCGAGTAGATGTCGTGGTGCGGCGGGGGCGAGATGAGCGTCACGCCGGGCACGCTGAAGCGCAGCTTGGCGATGAGCGGGGTGACCTTGGCGCCGGGCAACTGGCCGCCCTCACCGGGCTTGGCGCCCTGGGCCATCTTGATCTCGATTTCCTTGGCGGAGGACAGGTAGGCGGGCGTGACGCCGAAACGACCGGAGGCGATCTGCTTGATCGCGGAGTTGGCGTTGTCGCCGTTGGCGCGGACGTTGAAACGGTCGGGATCCTCGCCACCTTCGCCGGAGTTGGATTTGCCGCCGATGCGGTTCATGGCGATGGCGAGAGCCTCGTGCATCTCGGGGGAGAGCGCGCCCATCGACATGCCGGCGGTGGTGAAGCGCTGGCGGATTTCCTCGATCGGCTCGACCTCGTCGAGGGCGATCGGCTTAGCGGCGTCGAAGCGGATCTTGAGGATATCCTTAATGGAAACCGGCGCGTGGTCGTCGGCCTGGGTTTTCCAATCGTTGTAGGATTCGGCAGAACCGCCGGCGCGCACGAACTTGTTCATGGCGGAAACGACCTTGGGGTTCCAGCCGTGGAACTCGCCTTCGCCCTTCTTGTTGACGCGGTAATACCCCTCGTTGCCGAGGTCGGCTGGCGCGGAGCTCAGAGCCAAGGGCTCGGCGCTGGCGGAATTCACTTCGGAGCTGAGCGCGGGATAAGCGCGGGTGTGGCGGCGGAGGGCCTCGGCGGCGATCTCGGGGTAACCGATGCCGCCGATGGGCGAGGCGGTGCCGGTGAAGTTCGCCTCGATGAGTTTCTTGGAGATGCCGAGGGCTTCGAACATCTGCGCGCCACGGTAGGAGAGCAGCGTGGAAATGCCCATCTTGGCCATGATCTTGAGCAGGCCGGCGTCGAGGGTGGTCTTGTAGTTGAGCAAAGCCTGGGCGACGGTGACCGGCTTGGTGGTGGCACCGGAAGCGGCCAAACCGGCGACAAGCTCGAGCGCAAGGTAGGGGTTGACCGCATTGCTGCC
>JBIIMH010000425.1:0-2604 GCA_044338095.1 Rariglobus sp.
TCGAGCTCTGGCCGAAGGAACTCCAAGGCCTGCAAAGCTCGGCCCGCGCGCTCCAAGAGACCTACGCCAAAGTCGCCCGCGCCTAAGTCCACCGGGGCTTCCATAAACCCGCCGGGCTTCATTTTCACGAATGAAGCCCGGTGCAGTCCGGCGGCAGCTTAACAATCAGGCTATTGTGTTTGTGGGTGCCCCAAGAAAACAGCTGCTCCATCTCGTCGACTTCACGAATCGGCACCGCCGCCTTTTTTGAAATCAATTCCAGCAATTGGATATACAAATCGTGTGCTCGAACGGCAGGCGGGTATGCGGCTGATCGATGACGGGGGATTGGCGGAGGGGGGGAAGGTGAGGGGGCTAACGGGAAATTGATCCAGCTGCTGAGGATCGAGAGCCGTGCGGATCTAATTATCGAGTACGGGCGTTGAACTCTAACCCGGATCCGGAGGCGTTAAAAGTAGCGCAGGCTTCCAGCCTGCTTTTGCAAGCCGAGCAGACTGGACGTCTGCGCCACTTTCAACGCCTCCATTTTATTTTTGGCGGATACCGACCAGGACCACGCCAAAATTCGCTGGTCCCGACTTTCGCTCGGTGCAGGCAGGACGGCTGTGTTACTTGGCCTTGCGGCCCCGGCCAACACGTAGCTCGGCCCTTCGCACGCGGGCTCATTCTCCTGCACCCAGGGCTATTCATTCTTCTACGCATACGCATTCGCTCGTCCTGCTTTTTCTCCGAGGCGTGGCACCGGATCGAGGACCGGGCTGGGCATGCGGAAGATTTTACCCCTCGTATGCGCGGTTAATCGGGGTGGTCCCGCCATGAGTTTTTAAAAAACTGGTGGTTCGGGTAGTTAGGGATGTGGCATCGGCAATGCTTTGTCGCTTGGCATGAATATCGGACTCTACCAAAGCGCCGCCGCGCTAAGCTCCTTGGAGCGTTGGCAGGATGCCGTGTCCCAGAATATCACTTCGGCCCAAGTCACCGGTTTTAAGCGCCGCGCAGTTCAGGTCGCCGCCGAGGCGCATGGCGAGATTTTGACCCAACCCGGTGCCAAGCCCGATTCCGGCGAGGGCATGGCGGCTTTGTTTCCCCAGACGCGTTATTCCATCGCGTTTAACCCAGGTGAAAACAACCCGACGCGCCGCGAGCTCGATGTGGCGCTCTCAGGCCCGGGCTTTTTCACCGTCCGCAAGCCCGATGGTAACACCGCCTACACCCGCGCCGGCGAACTCCAGATTCGCGCCGATCGCACCTTGGTCACCGCGCAGGGCTGTGAGGTCCTTAACAACTCCGGCAGCCCCATCCAGCTCTCGCTCGAGGGCGGCGCGATTGTCGTCATGGAGGACGGCACGGTTCGACATGGTGAAAACATCGTCGGCAAACTCGGCATCTCCAAGGCCACCAATCCTGCACGCCTCATTTCGATGGCTAGCGGACTGTTTCTGGCCGACACCGGCGCCAACATGGTGCCGGTCGAAAAACCGATCGTTCAGCAGGGCTACTTGGAAGGCAGTAATGTGTCCCCGCTGCGTGAAATGGTGGACCTCGTGAATATTTCCCGCGCTTACGAAGCCAACCAGAAGCTCATCCAGAGCCGCGACGGCATCATGCAGAAAACCCTCGATGCAGTCAGCTAACTAACAAAAAGAAAATATCTTATGAATCTTTCACTCTACTCGGCCGCCACGGGCATGGAAGCTCAGCAGCTCAACCTGAACACCATCGCGAACAACCTCGCGAACGTGAATACCCCGGGCTTCAAGCGTAGCTCGATCCAGTTCCAGGACTTGCTCTACCAAAAGCCGCGTAACGCCGGTGCCGAGAGCGGCGGCGGCGACGTGGTCCCCACCGGTATCGAGGTGGGTAATGGTACGCGCGTCGCGTCCACCACCAAAATTTTCACCCAGGGACAGCTCACCAACAGCGGCCAGCAGCTCGATCTGGCGATTCAGGGCGACGGCTTTTACGAGGTGCAAAAGCCCGACGGCACCGTCGCTTACACCCGCGATGGTTCCTTTAAACTCAACTCGTCGGGCCAGGTCGTCACCACCGACGGCCGCCCCGTGCTCGGCGGTTTCCAAAACGTGCCCGCCGGCACCACCGCCATCAACGTCTCGGAGAGCGGCGTGGTCAGTTACCAAACCGCCAGTGGCACCACCACGTTTAACCTGACCCTGTCGCGTTTCGCCAATCCGGCTGGTTTGCAGAGTCTGGGCGGTAATCTTTACGCCGCGACCCCTGCCAGCGGTACCGCCGAAGCCGGCGCGCCCGGTGAACAGGGCTTCGGTAGTATCATGCAGGGCTACGTCGAAACCTCCAACGTCAACATCGTCGAGGAGATGGTTAACCTCATCGTCGCCCAGCGCGCCTATGAGGTGAACAGCAAGTCGATCCAAGCCTCCGACGAGATGCTGCAAAACGTTAACCAACTCAAACGCTGAGTCTTTCACCCATGTCGCGCCGTTATCTTGTTCTCGGTCTGTTTTGCGCCCTCGCCAGCCTCGGCCAGGCGCAGGTGCCTGCGAGCTCCGCTTCCGGCACGGGCACCGCCGCAAGCGCGCCCGACCCGTGGCTGGAGACCCTGTGCGCCTTGTTGACCGACCGCTA
>JBIIMH010000037.1:0-9638 GCA_044338095.1 Rariglobus sp.
CCGAAAAATCCCTATGAACAGAAGCATATCCATCGTCCTACTTGTAGCAGGCATCACCCTGATGGTTTTCGGCTTTCAGGCCTCCGACTCCATTGGCTCAAGCTTTTCCCGGCTGTTCACCGGCACCCCGACAGATAAGTCGATCTGGCTGCTGATAGGCGGGGCGGTGCTCGCCGTGGTGGGATTGGTTGGGGTGGTGAGACTTAAACGGGACTGAGACAACCCACACCATGCTCAATTACGCCTTTTTGTTTCTGATCATCGCCCTGCTCGCCGCCGTACTTGGATTTGGGGTGATCGCCGGCACCGCCGCGACCATCGCCAAAATCCTTTTTCTGCTGTTTCTAATCCTGTTCATCGTCTCGTTGATCCTCGGCAAACGCCGCTAAAACCAAAAACCTGCTTATTCTTCGATTTAAGGTTAAAAACCGGCTGCGACGGTTACACCGCCTCGGGCAGGCTGGAGGCGCGAGGAAAGCACAGGTGAAGTTGAGATTTTTCAGGCTGAGCTTTGGTGTTGGCGGCGCACGGGGTTGCCGGTGGGGTGGGGCCAATGATGAGTGTGCTCGGTTTTTTATTGGCGCTGGTGCTGCTGGGTGCGGCGCGGTTTTGCGTGCAACCGGCGCGCACCTATCGCGCCTGGTGGGTGGCACTGGTGGCCACCGAACTGGGGCACGTCGGGGTGGTGCTGGCGCTGGGGCTGGCGGGCTACATGGCCGTTCTGGCGGCGCGCGCCGCAGTGGGGTGGGAAATAGGGCTGGCGGCGCTCGCTGCCGCCTTGGCGGTGGCCTCGGCGGGACTGTATGCGCGGCCCGCCTGGTTGGCGTGGCGCCTGAGCCGGCGCGTGGCGAGCGAGCTCGAAACGGCGTTTGCGGGTGGCGCAGGGGGTTCGGAGGACTACCTGTGGTCGTGGAGCCGGCTTTGGTGTTGGCCCAACCGGGTGGAGCGAGGGCCGGTGGAGACCTTTGTGCTGCAAACGGGCACGGGGAGTGATGCGTGCGCTGCGGACGAGGTCAGCGAGATGAGCGCTGCGATCGAGACGGGCCGGGGAAACGCGGCAGGCGGGGCGAACAGGACTGGGCTACCGCTTGATTTTTATCGGGCGCGGGGGACGTTGGGCGGGGCTTTGCCGAAGCAGGATGGGCGCGCTTCGACGGCGGTCTGCGTGGTCGTGGTGCATGGTGGCGGCTGGGACAGCGGGGACCGGGGGCAGTTGGCGGCGTTTAACCACTGGCTGGCTGGGCGCGGGGTGGCGGTCGTGGCGGTAAGTTACCGGCTGGCGCCGGCGCACCGCTGGCCGGCCCAACGCGACGACGTGAAGGCTGCGGTGGACTGGGTACGCGCGAACGCACCTCGATTGGGCGTTGATGCGAACCGGCTGGTGTTACTCGGCCGCAGCGCAGGTGCGCAGATCGCGGCGGCCACGGCCTATGGGCAGGCGCTGCCGGGCGTGCGGGCGGTGGTGGCGTTGTACGGGTGTTACGACCTGGAGTTCGTCTGGTCGATTCGCTCGGCGACGGATTCGCTTAACTCGGACAAATTGATGCAGCAGTTCATGGGCGGCGGGCCGGAGGGAGCGGGTGCGGCGGAGGTTTATCGCAGTGGCAGCGCGGAAAAACTGGTGCACGCGGGTGTGCCGCCGACGTTGATCCTGCACGGGGCGCTCGATCAGTTGGTGTGGTGCCGGCACAGTGAGCGACTGGCGGCGGCGCTGGCGCGGGCGGGGGTGCGGCACGCGTTCGTGCGGTTGCCGTGGGCGACCCACGCGGGCGATGCCAACCTGCACGGACCGGCCGGCCAACTCATCGCCGGCGCGGTGCTACGGGTGGCGCGGGCAGTGGAGGCGGAAGAGCCGGAGGCGGTGAGCCTCTGAGAAACAAGAACGAGCCAAGGAGAGAACGATTAAGCGTAAGCGTTCGCCGAATGGCATTCAGCGCCAGGGGGGCTTTATACCCATAGCTTAAAAAACCGGCCTTTTAAAAACGCAAATCCGCCAAATATCAAAGTTCGCAACGAATAGCCCCAAAATGACCTCCTGGTGCCTCGCCGCGCCCTTGTGGCTTTGAGTTAAACGCTGAAACCGAGTAGCCAATGGCATTCCGCCTACGCCACCTCCGTCCCATTCACCTTCTCGTTCCGACGCCCAATGCTTGCCGGTCCCGACTCCAAGCCGTAGCGCTCAACCATGTCGTCCGCCGACCAGCCCGATCTTTTTGGTGAAACCGCAGCCCCGGCCGCGTCCGCCGTGCGTGCCTCGGGCCCCTCCTCGTCCGGTGCGACTGCCGGGGCTGGCGCGGGCCTGGGGGCGCGGGTGCGCCCCTCCGGACAGCCGCTCGCCGCGCGCATGCGCCCGCGTTTGCTGGCCGACATCGCCGGCCAGGGGCACCTCACCCAGCCCGACGGCTTGCTCACGCGCCTGATCAAGAGCAACCGCTTCGGCAGCCTCATTTTTTACGGCCCTCCTGGTTGCGGCAAAACCAGTTTCGCCGAGGTCATCGCCAACGAAACGCAGAGCCGATTTGTGCGCATCAACGCCGTCATGTCCAACGTGGCCGAGCTGCGCGAAATCCTCAGCACCGCCCGCCGTTCGCCGGAGACGCCCACTCTGCTGTTCATCGACGAACTCCACCGGTTCAACAAATCGCAACAGGACCTGCTCTTGCCCGACGTCGAGGAGGGCTACGTGCGGCTGATCGGCGCGACCACGCACAACCCCGGGTTTTACGTCAACCCACCGCTGCTCTCGCGCAGCCACCTGTTTCGCCTGCAACCGCTGCCGACCGAGGCCGTATCCGGCGTGTTAACACGGGCGCTGGCCGACGCCGAGCGCGGGCTGGGAGCGCGCGGGTGCACGGCCGAGGCCAAGGTGTTGGCCGACCTGGCGGTGCTGTGCGACGGCGACCTGCGCCGGGCGCTCAACGCCCTCGAAGTGATCGTGCTGACGCTGCCCGAGGGCGCGGCGGTGACGGAGAAGGAGCTGGAGGTGTTCGCCCGCGAGCGGCGCATCCGCTACGATGCCGACGAGGACGAGCACTACGACACGATTTCGGCGTTCATTAAAAGCTGCCGCGGGAGCGATCCGGATGCGGCGATGTACTGGTTGGCCAAGATGCTCGGTGGCGGCGAGGACCCGCGCTTCATCGCGCGGCGGCTGGTGATTTTGGCGAGCGAAGATGTGGGATTGGCCGATGCGCTGGCGTTGCCCTTGGCGGTGGCGGCGCACCAGGCGTGCGATTTCGTGGGGTTACCCGAAGCCGAGTACGCGCTGGCGCACGCCACACTACACATCGCCTGTGCGCCAAAGAGTAACTCGGCCCTGCTGGCGCTGGCGGCGGCCAAACACGCCCTCGCCAGCGCGCCGGTGCAAGGCGTGCCGCTGGCGTTGCGCGACAAAAGCGGGGCGGCGAGCAAACTGGCCGGGCACGGCAAGGGCTATCGGTATTCACACGATTTCCCGGAGAATATCTCCGGCCAGGACTATTTGGAAAAACCACTCGCGCTTTATTCACCGAAGCTAGCCGGCCCCGAGGCCAAGATCGCCGAGCGCCTCGCCCGCTGGCGCGCACTTAAGGCGGGGCTGCGGGCGGGGAGCTGAGGCGAGGGACGGGGAGAAGGGCCAAGGGCCAATGGCCAAGGCCCAATGCCCAAGGCCCAATGTCCAATGTCCAATGGCCAATGGCTGAGGCCCAAGGCTAATGGCCACGGTCCAAGGATCACGGACAAGGGCCAATGACAGTCATGCTAAAAAGGCTTTTAGCGCCCCCACTCAACCGGTTGCCCAGTGGTCGTGAGCACTGAGCGCCAGAGGCTGGAGGTTGGCTTCATGATTCTCTTGCGCCCGCGAATGGCGTTAAACGGCACGTGGGTAAAAAAACCATGCCAGTAACCCACAAACATGCAGGTCTTGCCGGTCATTCCAGCGTGTGCGGCATACCTCCCGAGATCCGAACAGAATACGGCGTCATGTCCGTTGGCCGCCACGCTTCGAATCATATAGCTAGGGTCAAAGTACTTCACATTCACCTCCACCCCCTTCTCTTTATAATACTGCTGGATCTTCTCTTTAAGAAACAGCCCTGCATCGTTAAATACGGGGTTTCCCGATTTATCATGCTGCCCGCTAACCCCCATGAGGTCCTGAAACGCGCCCTCGGCCACCACGACGACCACATGGTTTCGCGAGGCCAATCGTTCATATAAATGGGCCAAAAAGCCGTTGGGGCCGTCAAGTACAACGGGGACTTCAGGCACCAGGCAATAGTTGACATCCCCGCTGGCACGCGTGGCCATCGCGGCTATAAAACCGGCATGCCGGCCCATTAGTTTAACCAGCCCAACACCATTGGGCACGCCTTTTGCCTCGGCGTGCGCACAATTTAACACAGTGTCGGCCTGCTCTACCGCTGTCTCAAAGCCGAAACTCTTAAAAACCAGTGGTATATCATTATCTATCGTTTTGGGTATGCCGATTATCCCAAGCTTGGTCCCGCGCTGTTGAGCGACATCGGCGATTTCAGTGGCTCCCCGAAGCGTCCCATCACCACCGATTGCAAAAAGAATATTAACCCCCATCTTCTCCAGGAAATCGACGTTTTCCACCGGGTTTTGCTTACCTCGGGACGACGCCAATATTGTCCCGCCTTGCTTGTGAATGTCTTCAACCATTGCCGGATTCAAAAGAATCGGCTTGTGGGGACTGCTCGACACCATTCCCGCGTAACCATAACGAATGCCATATATTTCGCGCACCTGATAGGTATGGTAAAGCGTTAGAACGAGTTGGCGCACCACATTATTCAATCCAGGGCAAAGGCCGCCGCAGGTTACTATAGCCACTTTTGTGTCAGGGCCGTTGAAGAAAACCGTGTCCCTGGCACCGGCCTTCTCAAAGGTTAATGAGGTATCGACCGGCTTATTTGGATTAACCTGAATGTGAACTTGTATGCCATCGTCATCCGATGTCATTCGGTAATCCTCCCACTCCTTGGGACGGTGCTGTAATACAGGGCTGACGTACTTGCGCGGCCCGAGGTCGGCAACAATCAGATGCTCTTGTTTCAGGTTCTTGGTCTGCGTTTCTAACATGGAATACGATTATTAATGGTTTATATTAAGCCAGTAAGAAGGACTTTAATTCAAATGAACGGTGCATGGTGCCAAGGCCGACACCCGTCAACCCATCCACTAGGTACGCCAAATGAGGTATGAACGGTTGACCGAACGGGCCAGTAAACTGCAGCCGGATTCAGATCGCGACGACCGACTCCGGATTTCGGATTGTTATTCAACGTGAGTTCATCCAGGCACCAGGTCGAGCGGTTTCCACGGCAGTAACATAATAAAAATTCATAAAAGAAATCACCCGGGGCGAACCCGAAGCAATCTCGCGCGTTCACTTGGTTTTGTTGCACACCTATAAGTCAGCAATAGGCGGCCCTCCGACCCTATACACAATCTTCAAATCCAAATAGAAATATTATAGATGCTGAGTCGGTATGAGTTGGGTTGGGCTGGTTGATTAGAACCCGTCATGAACGTAGGCGAGCAAGCCGCGAAGATTGGCCCGATGTGCGGCAGCCTGACCGGCTGCCAAGCTGCAGGCCGGTTAACCGCTCAGATGCACGGATCAAAACGTGAAGGGTATAGGCTAAAGATTGCCGCCGGCCAACCAACCATCCAGCCAGCGGGGCTGGCGCGGGCCGCCCGATGGGTTCAGAGCCGCTGCATGAGCACGGTGACCGAGAGTTTTTCGGTGTGGGTGCCTTTAAAAACGCCGCGTGTCGGGGTGCAGTCGTGGTAATCGCGGCCGACGGCGACTTTCACGTGCCGCTCGCCGGCGACGCAGTCGTTGGTGGGGTCGAGCGGCCACCAGAAGCCGCCCGGCAGGTACGCTTCCACCCAGGCGTGGCTCTCGCTCGCGCCGATGAGCGCCGGGGCGCGTTTCGACTCGGAGGCTTTGCGCTGGGTCTCGGTCTCGATGTAACCGGTCACGTAGCGGGCGGGAATTTCCGCCGCGCGCAGCACCGCGATCATGACCTGGGCAAAGTCCTGGCAAACCCCCGTGCGTTGCTTGAGGGCGGTCTCCACCGGTGTGTCGATCTGGGTCGAGCCGGTGGCGTAGCGGAAGTGCGTTTTTATCCAATGATTGAGCCCCAGCAGCGAGGCGCCCAGCGGGGCGCTGATCTTGAAGAGCGTTTGCGCGAGCGCCTCGATTTCGGCGTTGTGGGGAATCGCGGCGGAGGGCGCGAGGAATTCAAAAAGTTTCAGCTTCTCGCCGCGGTAGAGCTGGCGCGCCTCGGCGAGGGTGATGCCAAGGGTGATTTGGGGCGGCGGGCGGGGCGAGGTCTCCACTTCGCAGGTGCTTTCCAACACGAGTTCGCGGTGGCGTTGGGCGATCGAGAAGGACTCGGCGGCGTTGCCGAAGTAATCGGTGTAACTGTGAATGCTCGCCGTTGGGGTGGTGACGAGCCGGCGCGAAAGCAGGCGCTGCGAGTCGTCGGAGAGCGGCGTCAGCCGAGCCTCCATGAAGGATTCGGTGGCAGAGCCGGCGTAGCCGTAGTGGGTGCGGTGGGTGATCCGAAAACGCATGAACGGGCGCACTCTTGCCAGTCCCGTGCCAACGACAAGCTTTTGCCGGTAACTTTGACGGGGTTCGGGCCTGGAACGCCGAGCTGGAGCTCGGCGCTCCTTTTTGGCCCGCGGCTCAAGCTCCGAGCGGTTAACTTCTGGCCGACTATCCAGGCTTGATACACCTAGAAAGTCGCGTTGCACTCCGCCACTCACCTATGAACGAGAACCTCCTTGACCCGCTTTTCCTGTTCTTCGCAGTTGGTTTTATCGGAGGATTACTGAAAGCCGACTTGAAGCTGCCCGACGCGGTTTATCAGCTGTTGAGCACCTACCTTTTGCTGGCGATCGGCCTAAAGGGCGGCGTGCAACTGGCGCAGGTTTCAATCGGCACCATCGCGCTGCCGGCGGCGGCCACGCTGGGCCTGGGCGTGGTGGTGCCGGTGGTCGCCTTCTTCGTCGCGCTCTCTCTTGGCCGACTCAACCGCGCTGACGCCGCCTCGCTGGCCGCCCACTATGGTTCGGCCAGTGCGGTGACCTTTGCCGCGGCGCTGGAAATGCTTCGCCGCAGCCAGGTGCCGTACGAAGGCTTCATGCCGGTGCTGCTGGTGATCTTGGAGGTTCCGGCGATCCTGGTGGCCATTTTCCTTTATGGGCTGAAGGCCGAAAAGCGCCCCAGTTACGGCGCCTTGTTGCATGAAATCGTGCTGAACCGTTCCGTCTTCCTGTTGGTTGCGGGCATGGTCGTCGGCTTTCTTTCCGGCCCAGAGCGGTTCGCCCCGTATGAGTTACTCTTTGTCGACGCGTTCAAGCCAGTGCTCTCGTTCTTCATTCTGGAAATGGGTCTGGTGGCGGCGTTGCGCATGCCGGAGATCCGCAAGGCGGGAAAGTTCCTGCTGGGCTTTGGCATTCTGGCACCGGTGTTGTTCGGGCTGCTGGGCGGCTGGCTGGGGCTGGTCAGCGGGTTGTCGGTGGGCGGCGCGGTGATCCTCGCCACGCTCGCGGCGAGCGCCTCGTACATCGCCGCGCCGGCGGCCATCCGCGTGGCGATTCCCGAGGCCAATACGGGCATGTCGGTGGCGGCCGCACTGGGCGTTACCTTCCCGTTTAACCTGGCGATCGGCATCCCGATTTATACGTGGTGGGTATCCTGGCTTAACTCCTAACGCGGGTCCGACTCTCGCCAGAGTCGGCAACAGACGAGCAGGAGACCGATTCTATCGCCAGGGGACCGGGCCGACGCACTGCGCCCACCCCGGACGTCAGATCAGCTGCCAGCCGTCGAGTGTGTACCGGTGGCACCGGGAGCCCTCCAAGGCGACGAGGTGAATCCAGCCATTGTCAAAAAGTTGGCGCACGCCAGCTTGGGCGCCCAGTACCGCGTCGATGCGATCGCGCGACACCTCGATGAAAACGGTTAACCGGCGCGGCTCGTGGATGAATTTCTCGCCGTCGTGAATCGACTGGAGCGGCAGGCCGACCTTGAGGTCACCGCTATTGCCTTCGAGGACGCCGAGTCCGCCGACAACGTTGTGCAGGATCTTGTTACCGCTGCCGTAACGCCGGGGATCCACGCGGGAGGCGTAGTACTGCAGGTTGATCCAGCTGGCGACGACCACCGGGGCGCAAAGGATGAGGGTGAGGACTTTGTTTTGGGTGTCGGCGGCAGCGTCGTAATCGTGGAGGAAGGTGCGGCCGTCGAGTTTGAGCGCGGCAGTGCGGCTGCGCGGGGCAACGATGAGGGCGGCGTTGTTGGCAAGGCCCCACTCGGGCCGAACTTGTGAGATGTCGCGGGCCCGGGCTTGCACCGCAGCGTTGAGCTCGTTGGCGGGCACGGCGGCGAGGCCGAGCGACGGCGCGCGTTCGTGGCGGGTGGCAACACCGGCTTTGGCCAGCGCGGTGTTGAGCGCGGTCACGTCGGGGGCGTGCGAGGCGGGAACCGTTTCGGGGTCGAAGAGCACCACCTCGTCGGTCGCGGTGTTGTGCAGGCCGGCGACGAAAAGGGTGTCGGCGGGTATCGCGATTCCGTTGGCCGCCAGGCGGGAGCGGACTTGGGGATCGTTGAGGGTCATGGCGGCGATGCGCGCGTTGACGTCGCCGGCGTGGCCGCCGCAGGCACCGCAGTCGAGAGCGGAGCCGTAGGGGTTGTTGGCGCTTTGGCTGCCGTGGCCGCAAAGGAGCACCAGCCGGGCGAAGTTTTTAACGAGACTCATGTTGCGCAGGGCACCTTCGGCGAGTGCGGCGCGCGTCTCGGGCGAAGCGAAGGTGAAGTCGGGGGCAACCCGGGAGCAGGCCGGGCTGGAGGCGCGGGAGGTCTTGCCAAGGGCGGCACCGAAGGCGAGGCCGGCGGCTTCGACGAAGGAGAAGCAGGAGGCGGCGGAGTTTTGGAACGCTTTCCAGGCTCCGGCTTCGGCGCGCTGGGTGCGGGCGCGATCGGCCGCGGCGGCGCTCACCGGCTCGCAGGTTTCCACGGGCGGAACCAGGAGCACGGGGCAACGGGATCCGGCGGGAGCGGCGCCGGGTTGGTGGGTGACAGGGAAGCCGAAGAAGCCGGCAAAGCCGCTCGTGGCAATGCCAGGCCCGGAGGCTTCAAGGTGGCGGCGGAAGACCTCCGAGCGCACGTCGATACAGAAGACCGCTTGGGCGGCAGGCCGAGCGAAGGAAGCAGTGGCGGGTTGTGCGGCGAGACTGCGCGCGAGGTTGCGCTGGTAGCCGCGCTCATAGGCGAGTTGCCAGCGGGTGCAGGCATTTAGCAGGAAGGCGTCGGGGGTGGCGGCCGATTGCTTGCGCCAGTCGGCCATGAAGAAGGCGTCGCTTGTAAAGGCGTTAAAAAGGGCGGCGTCGTAGGCGAGGCGGAGCGCGAGAAGCTCGTGCAGCGCCGGGTTGGCCTTGCCGCGCAGCGCATCTTCACGGGCGAGGTACTGGATGTAGCCGGCCCAGCCTGAGATGGTGGCAAGTTGCCGATGAAGGAAGTCGACGGCAGGGACTTGGGGCTGGAGGAGTTGCAGGCAGTGCTCGATGCAGGAATCGGCGTCGTCGGGCAGGCTGGCGACGAAGGAGCGGAATCCGGT
>JBIIMH010000426.1:0-2599 GCA_044338095.1 Rariglobus sp.
ATCGGGGCGCGACCGGTGAGGGTGGTGTATTGCGCCAGGATGTCGGGAACGGTGGAGCCGGCGAAGAAGTAGGTGTCGAGCTCGTTATAGAGCGAGCCCATGTAGTACTTGCCGCTCATGTTCGAGTAGTCGTTGGCCGCGACGTTGACGAAAGTCTGGCCACAATTGTCCAAAAACAGGCCGGTGGCGAACGGCGCGCCGGCAAAAGCCCCCGACGGGGTCGGGTCGTTTTCGACGAGCAACGGAATCGAGCAGTAAAGCGGCTCGGAGGGGTTGAGCGGGCCGGGCTGGCCTTCGGAGGGGCCGTTGTAGGTGTAGTTGTCGAAGTTGAAGAACGTGTAGGTGTAGGGGTTCTTCTTGAGGGCGGCGCCGGCTTTCTCGCCCAGCCCGTAATAGTTGGCCCCGTCCGGAGCGGTCTTCATGACGGCGATGACCTGCTGGCCGGGGATGTAGAGCACACCTTGGCCGGGCGCGTCTTGGTGGATCAGTTGCCCGCCGCGGTAAACCTGCACCGCAAACGGCGCCAGGCCGACCTGGATCGTCAGCGTGCCGGTCTGGATTTGCAGGGTTTGGGCGTTGGGCTGGTGGGTGGAGATCTTCAGGAAAGGCAGACCGATGTCGCGGTTAACGACCGCCGTGGACGTTTCGGTGGCGTAGGTGGCCCCGGGCTTGGGGTTAAAACGCAGGCGGTAGGCGGACGGCCCAAGGATCTCGATGTAGAGGGAGTAAGCGGCGTTTTGGCCGAACTTGAAGGTGAACCGGCGGCCGGTGGCGTCGGGCGACCACGAGGCGATGTTACCCACGGTGCTCCAGCCGGAGTTGTTGGGCGTGAAGCCGTTGACGGCGACAAAGGGAAAGGAAGTGCTCATTGAAGGAAAGTCGTTGTTAAATTGATTGTTAAAGCACCGGTTACTGGGTCGGGCAGAGCTTCTGATTGTTCGGGATCAGGACTGTGGAGATGTCCACCGTGGGTTCGCTGCCCGTGTAAGGCGCGGATTGGGCGCGGAGCTGCATCAACCAGGAATAATCGGCGTCGCCCATGAGGCCGCGAACGGCGTTCTGGCCGAAGATCGGCACGCGGTATTTCAGGCCATCGACGGTTTGGGTGACGTAGCGGCCGTACGGGTCTTTTTTGAAGCCAACGCAGGCGCCGGCCGAGAAGTGGCAACCCGCGCAGCTTTCGGTGGCAAACACGATATTGGGATCGGCGAGCAGACCGGCGGGAAGGCGGTAGTCGTCGGCGACGGGACCGGCGGGCTGGTTACCATTTTGGAAGAACGTTTCCATCGTGGTGTTAACGAGATAAACCGGCACGACCTTGCCTGGAATTTTGTAGAGGATGCTCTCGGTGGAGGACGGCAGGATGCGGCCGTCAGGCTGCGTGGCGACGCCGTTGGTGAAGCCGGGGAAGGACGGGGCGGCCGGCCACTGGGTGCCGATCAATTCGTAGTACTGGAACACGGAGCCGAGGTTTTTTAGTGCGGCTTGAACCTCGGCGTTAAGCGCAGCGGTGGCCTTGGGTATCGGCAAAACCATGGTGGCCTGCGTGGGATTGGTGGTGAGCGACTCATCCCACGAGGTGTTAACGGACGGGCCGTCGCTCTTGCCGGTCGCCGGGTTGTACTGGGCGACGGGAGCGGCGTTCTTCGGTGCGAGGGTGTTGACCGGAATGGTCGGGTTGTCGGTGTTGAAGAACGTCGGGCGACGGGACCGGCCCTTAGCATCCTTTTCTAAATTATTGGTGTTGGTGTTATCCACCTGCTCAAAGGTCGCCCAGATCCAGGTCGGCGAGGATTCAGTGCGAACGGCAATATGCATGCCGACCAGACCGAAGTCGGCGGAATAAGCCGCTCCGGTGAGGGGCACGACACGCGCCTTACGCACGAGAAAACGAGTGCGGTCATCCGCTTCGCTCATCTGCTTCCAGGACATTTTGATCTCCATGGCACCGTACTTGGAGGTGCCCTTGTTGGATGGGAAGGAGATCTGTTTTTTGGCGGTGTAGGCGGCTTGGCCCTCAAGATTGTAGAGCTTGTTTTCGACGAGGTAGTCGAACGCCACCTTGTTCATGGCGGCCTGGTAGCGCACCCATTTGCCCTGTTGGTCGACCATCGGGCCGGTGAAGGCCTGCAGGCTGCCGCTGGCGCCACCGAGAACCGGAATCTGATAATCACCGTCGCCGGCGTTCTTTTTATCGGGCGGTGTGCCGATCGACATGCCGCTCATCCAGAACGCTTTATCCTGACTGGAAGCCACGGCGTCTTTCCACGAGGCCGGTGCCGCGCCGTTTTTCAGGTAAACCTGACCGGCATCGACATAATACTCCCAGACGCGCGGGGTTTGGGCGTCCGCCAAAGTGAGCTGACGGTTGGGCTGGCCATCGGCCAACGCAGGCCAATTAAGTGCGATAAAGGACTGCCATGAAAAGACATCGAACAGGCGCTGAGCGGGCGGAATGTTCTCATCGGCAATGGTGAACGGCGGATTCTTCTTGGACGGCGTTTCGCTTAAAGCGCGCAACGCCTCGATGTTGACGTCGTAAGGCAAATCAGGGCTGAGGACAGCCGGGAGATGCAGGTGCGCGTCCCGCGTGGAGCCA
>JBIIMH010000038.1:0-9634 GCA_044338095.1 Rariglobus sp.
CAGGACGTCTGGGTCGGCGACTACAACTACGTCTTCGCGCCGGCCAACCGCACGCTCTTCTACAACCAGCCCGGCTTTAATCCGGCCGAAACGCTCCTGATCATCGACGAGGCGCACAACCTGCCCAGCCGCGCCGCCGACTCCCGCTCGCACACCCTATTAGCCGACGACACCCGCCGCGTTTTGAGCGAACTCGACCACGGCCGCGCCCCCGCCCCGCTGATACGCGATTGGGAAACCTGGACACTTTTACTCGCCTCCATCGCGCCCTGCGACGCCCTCGATCTCGACCTGGAGGACGACATCGCCGACGCCCTGCGCCGACTGGCCGACACCCTCACGCTGCACCCGCCAGGCATCGACGAGTTGGAACGACCCGTGCGAGACCTGCTCTGGCAAATCCCGGTTTTGGCGGAATGGTTTAACGCTCCCTTTCCAAAACTGGTGTGGAGTCCCCGCGCCGGCGAACTGCGGCTCACTTGCCTGGATGCGGCGCTCCCGACTGGCGAATTTTTAAACGAATACGCCGGAGTGGTTTTTGCCACCGCTACCCCCGGCCCAGCCACCACCTTCGCCGAAGCCTGCGGTCTCGCCGATCCCAGCTCCAAGCTCCTAGCTACGAGCTCCAAGCTCCCAGCGCCAAGCTCTCAGCTCCTAGCTAACAGCTCCAAGCTCGCCGCCGTGAGCGCCAAAACCCCGTGGCGCGACGCCGCCTACGAGATCGCCTACGATGTGCGTGTGGACACGACCTATCAACAACGCGCCCGCCACGCCGGCACCACTGCCGACACCATCGCCGCACTTCACGCCGCCTCCGAAAAAAGCGCACGGCTCTCAGCCGCGAGCTCCCGGCCGGGTCCCGGTTCAGCCGTGGCGGTCTTTTTCCCCAGCTACGCTTACGCCGAGGCGATCGAACAAACACTCAACCGATCACACCCCTCTTTACGCGTGGCGTTGCAACCGCGACACTCCGACCTGGCGGCGCAAACCGCGTGGGTGGACGAATCACTCGCGTTCACCGACGCCCTTTTTCTCGTGCTCGGCAGCAGTTTTGCAGAGGGCATCGACACCCTTGGCGGCCGGATCAGCCACGCCATGGTGGTCGGCCCAGCCCTGCCCGAAGTGAACGCGGTGCAAAAAGCCCGCCTCGCCGCACTCACGGGCTACAGCCGCGAAAGCGCGTTCCAACGCGTTTACCAGGTTCCTGGTATCCAGAAAGTAAATCAGGCGCTGGGCCGCCTGGTCCGCGCCCCCGGCCAACGCGCCAAGGTCATTCTTCAATGTCGGCGCTTTCTGGAGCCGACCTACGCAGAACTCCTCGATCGCGATTACCAATTCGGTGCCACCTTAACCACGGGCACGGAGCTCGAACGTTGGCTCGGCTGAAGCGCCTTTAAGGGATAAAGGCGCTCAGCACTTTTAACGCCACTGCATCACACCAAGCAGGCCTTAAACCCTTCGGTTAACGCGGCGCGATCGAGGTTTTTGCCAATGAAAACCAGCGTGTTCGTCCGCGGCGCCGCGCCCCAGGGGGCATCGAACTTGGCGTCGAATAACATGTGCACGCCCTGGAAAACCATGCGGTTGGGCGAACCTTTCACCGCTAACACGCCTTTGCAGCGGTAAATGTCGTTGCCCTTGGTTTTGAGCAGCTCGCCGATCCAGTCGTTGAGGCGCTTGCCGTCCAGGTCGCCCGGGGTGGTGATGCCCACCGAGGTCACCGCGTCGTTGTGCGTGTGCGTCGGCGCGAAATCCTGCTGCCAGGAGGGCTTCACGGTGTCGCCGTTCACTTCAATGTGGAAAGCAATTTCGCCATGCTGCTCGTAGGCCACGAACAAACCGGCCTTGGCGATTTTAAGCGCGAAACGGGCGTAGCCTTCCGTGAGCTGCAGGCGGTGTAACGAGGCGCCGGGCACCACGGTGTCGCCGGCTTTGAGCACGGTTTCCCAGTCGGCAAACACGTGCACGGCGGCCTCGCGGGCGGCATCGAGATCTTTGGCTTCGAGCGACTTGACCGGCATGATCACGAGGTCGAGTTCGTTCTCGGCGCCGTGGTCGTGGCCGCAATCGTGGGCGTGCCCATGATCGTGGCTGCATTCCTCGCCGGGGGCGTGGCCGATCTCGATCTGGTGCTCGCCCGCCGGCAAGGCGTAGGCACCGGCCCACTCAAACGGATACGTGGGTTCGAGGAACTGGGGGTTCAACTCGGTGGCGCGGGAGAGGTTAAAACCACCAACGTTAAGCACGTGTTTGAGGTCAATGGCGGCGTTCTGCGTGCGGTGGATCTTGGCCGCCGCATTCATTTTGTGGATGCGCTTTTCGAGGAGGTCGAGGTCGGCGGGAGCGACGAGATCGGTCTTGTTGAGGATAATCACGTCGGCGAAGGCGATTTGCTTCTGCGCTTCGTCGGCATCGTCGAGGTGGAGCAGGATGTGTTTGGCGTCTACCACCGTTACAATACTGTCGAGGCGGTAGCGGGCGCGCATCTCGTCATCGGTGAAAAAGGTCTGCGCGACCGGGCCGGGGTCGGCCAAACCGGTGGTTTCGATAAGAATGCCGTCAAGGCGGTCTTTGCGCTTCATCAAGCGGCCGAGGATACGAATGAGGTCGCCGCGCACGGTGCAGCAGATGCAGCCGTTGTTCATCTCGAAGAGCTCCTCTTCGGAACTGATGACCAGCTGGTTGTCCACGCCGACCTCGCCGAACTCGTTTTCGATCACGGCGAGCTTTTTACCATGCTGCTCGGTGAGAATGCGGTTGAGCAGCGTGGTCTTGCCGGCGCCTAGGAAGCCGGTGAGCACGGTGACGGGAATGGGCGCAGGAGCGGGCGTGGCGTTGGACATGTGGCTGATAAAGTAAGGGTGAAAACAGAGGCCGGGCAGGCCTGGATAAATTAACGAACTCGACGACAAGCGCCGCGTCAAGGGAGGTGCGACAGGCCGTGCTCAAAGCGCAGTCCCGTTTCCGCACCCAAACCTCCACGACAACCCGAACGCACGCTCAAGGCTGCAGGCAACGTCCAACATTCAACGTCCAATGACCAACGCCCAATGCCCAATGACCAATGTCCAATGACCAATGACCAACGCCCGAACCGTTTGAACGTTGAATGTTGAGTGTTGAATGTTGGACGTTGGACGTTGGAAGTTGGACGTTGCCTCGTGCATGCCGGCCGACGCACAAAAAAGCCGCGCCTGTGAGTGGCGCGGCCTTGGGGCTGGCGGGGATCGGCGTCGCGCAGGGCGACTTAAATCACCACGCGCAGCTGGATAGAGTCGACCAAGCGCTCGGCAGTGATCATGTCGGTGGCGACAATGAGTTTGTCACCGACCTTGACGTGGCCGGTCTTGGTGAGGAGCGCCAGCGCGCCTTCGACGGTGCGGTTCGGGTGAGCCTGGTGCTCGAGGAGGAACGGCTCGACGCTGCGCAGAAGACGGAGCTGACGGAGGGTTTCCACCGAGTTGGTCATCGCGTAGATCGGGGCCAGGGCGGGGCGCAGCGCGGCGAGACCGCCGGCCATGTTACCTTGGCGCGTGAAGGTCAGCAGGCCGGTATCGGGCATCTGCTGGGCGAGCTGGACGGCGGCATGAAGGAGCTTGAGCTTGTCGCCTTTTACGAAGGTGGGTTCGGCAAACACAAACGGGCCTTCCTGCTCGATGCGGCGGGCGATGCGGTCGAGGGTCTGCACGCACTCGAGCGGGTATTTACCCACGGTGGTCTCGCCGGAGAGCATCACGCAGTCGGCTTTTTCGTAAACGGCGTTGGCGACGTCGGTGATCTCGGCGCGGGTGGGCACCGGGCTGGAAATCATCGATTCGAGGGTGTGCGTGGCGATGATCACCGGTTTACCGGCATTGAAACAGGACTTAACGGCGCGGCGCTGAATGACGGGCAGGTCTTCCAACGGGCACTCGATTCCGAGGTCGCCGCGGGCCACCATCAGGGCGTCGGTCTCGTTGATGATCTCGTCGAGGTTGGCGATGGCGGTTTGATCTTCGATCTTGGCGATGATCTTGGCCTTGGAGTTATGATCAGCGAGGAACTTGCGCAGCTGCACAATATCTTGGGCTTCACGCACAAACGACAGGGCGACGAAGTCGATGCCTTCCTCGATACCGACGAGGGTGTCGAGGCGGTCCTTCTCAGTGAAGGCCGGCAGGTTCACTTTAACGCCGGGCAAATTGATGTGGCGGCGCGAGCTGAGCGCACCGGGGGTGAGCACTTTGCAGCGGATGTGGTTATCCTTCTTTTCGAGCACCTCGAAGCGCATCAGGCCGCTGTCGACCAGCACGATGTCACCGATTTTGATGTCGTTGACGATGTCCTTGTAGTTGACGTTAACCGAACGGATTTCCTCGGAGCCCTCGCGGTCGCCGGGCTTCACGGTGAAGTCAAAGGTCTCGCCAGCCTTCAGCTCGATGGGCGAATCGACGTCGCCGGTGCGGATCTCGGGGCCCTTGATATCCATCATGATGGCGATCTCGCGGCCAACGCGCTTGGACACAGCGCGGATGCGGCGGATGACCATACGAGTCCATTCGTGATTACCGTGGGCCATATTCAGGCGGGCGACATCGGCGCCTGCGAGAATGAGCTTTTCGAGCATTTCCTCGGTCTGGGACGCGGGCCCGAGCGTGAAGATGATCTTGGTGCGGCGAAGTGAGGGAGCGGTTGGCATAAGTTTTCATAAAGGCCGCCCAGCCTATCGGTGGTCAACTCTTCTTGTTACTCAGGCACGGGCTCAGGCTGCACCACTTAGGCCTAGTTAATCCGCTTATAGGTTACAGACCTCTGCCCCACCCCCGGAGTCTACGATGTGAAACTGGCAACTCAGGCGGGTGCGCAGGCCGACGAGAGCGGCGTCGATGGCCGCGGCGCTGTTGCAGTCGCCCGAAAGGTGGATGAAAAAAACCTGCCGCCAGCGCGGGCTGGCGACCGCTTCCAGAAGCTCGCGCATCTGTTCGTTGGACAAATGCCCATGGCGGCCGGCGATGCGCTGCTTGGTCGGCCAAGGGCGCTTCATGTCGGCTTCGAGAAGGCGCGGGCAGTGGTTGCTCTCCACCACGACCACATCGACGTCGCGGATGCGTTCGTGGATGTGCTGGGGAGCGTGGCCGAGGTCGGTCAGCCAAGCCAGCCGACGGCGCGGGGACAACAGGTCGCCGTCGTGGCCGTGCGAAAAGGTAAAACCCACCGGCTCCTGGGCGTCATGCGGCACGTGAAAGCTCTCGATTTCCAAGTCGCGAAAGGCGAAACGCGCGCCGGTTTCGAACAGCCGCCAGTCGACCTTGTGGTCGAGTTTGGACTGCACGGCGCGTGCGGTGGCGGCGTTGGCAAACACGGGGATATGCGGGAATTTCTTCAAACCCTCGATTCCGGCCGCATGGTCGCCGTGCTCATGAGTGAGGAAAATCGCGTCGGTTGTTTCGAGTGATTCACCGGCCTCGCGCAGAAGATCGCGGAGCTTGCGCTGAGCGAAACCGGCATCGATGAGCACGCGCGCCTGGTCGGTGCGCAGCACGGCGCAGTTACCCGAACTGCCACTGCCGAGGATTCTGAAGCACATCGCCATAAGCCGCCTGATCAAGCCCCACCCCCGCGCCCGCGCAAGGGGCGATTTTAGACACGCCCGAGCACTCACGGCGTCGTGCAGGTCAACGCCTCTCGCAGTCAACCTCGCTTACGGTAAACCGCGCCCACGAATTGACCGCTGGAGATTTATCCTCACGGTTCAGCCCCTCATGCCCAAGAAAACCGCTCCCGCCCCCACCGCCGCGCCGCCCCTGCGTCCGCTCCGCGGCACGGTCATCGTCACCCGGCAGGCGCATTTTAACGCGGCCCATCGCCTGCACAACCCGGCCCAGAGCGCGCAGTGGAACACCGACCAGTTCGGCCCCTGCAACAACCCGCGTTGGCACGGCCATAACTACGTCCTCGAAGTCTCGGTACGCGGGCAGCCCGACCCTGCGACCGGTTACGTCATCGATCTGTCCGACCTCAACGCCCTCATCCAGACCCACATCCTCGCCCACTGCGACCACCGCAATCTCAACGAGGAAGTCGAATTCCTGCGCGGGGTGATTCCCTCAACCGAGAACCTGGCGATCGCCTTCTGGCACCAACTCGCACCCCATATCACCAGCGGCCACCTGCACTGCGTGAAACTCTACGAAACCCCGCGTAACTTCGCCGAGTTTTACGGCCCCGACGCCATCTAACACCCGTCGTCCGCCCCGCCCCTTTCCTTCGTCTCAGCACTCCTTCCCTCGCCACCGCCACATTTCCCTCTGCGCCGGCCACCCGTAAGTTTACGGGCACACGGTTATCGGTCCCCGTCCGGCGCTCCCAAAATCCAAAAACGACATGTCATCCAAGAAACCCATGTATCTCCATCGTAACGCGAGCGGCACGCCCGCCCGAATGCCGCGCGGCTACGATGTCCAATTCAAGGTCACCCCAGCCTACCGCGCCTCGCTGCCCGACATGATGGAAACCGCCGAGTCCATCGACGGCGGCAACGTGCCCATCCAGCAGGTCGGCATTTCCAACTTCAAACTCCCCCTGCTCTACCGAACCAAGGACGGCCGCACCCTCACGCTCGAAACCAGCGTCACCGGCACCGTTTCCCTGCAAGCCGAGCTCAAGGGCATCAACATGAGCCGGATCATGCGCGCGTTCTACGAGCACAAGGACGACGTCACCACCGGCGAGTGGATGGGCAAAGTCCTCAAAGCCTACCTGCGCAAAGTCGAGAGCAAGGCCGCCCGCCTCAAGCTGCGCTTCTCCTACCCGATGCTCCAAAAAAGCCTGCGCAGCGGGCTGGAAGGCTACCAATTCTACGACGTCGCCTTCGAGGGCGTGATGACCGCCGAGGGACGCTACCGCCGCTTTATCCACTTCGATTTTGTTTACTCGTCGGCCTGCCCCTGCTCGGCCGAACTCGCTGAACACGCCCGCGACCTGCGCGGCGCCTACACCGTGCCGCATTCGCAGCGCAGCAAGGCCCGGTTAACCATCGAAGAGGCCCCGGGGAAAAAGATCTGGATCGAGGAGATCCATGCCTTGTGCGTGCGCGCTTTGCGCACCGAGACCCAAGTCATGGTGAAACGCGAAGACGAACAGGCCTTCGCCGAGCTCAACGGCGCGCACCTCAAATTCGTCGAAGACGCCGCCCGCCTGCTCTACGCCGAGTTGGCCAAGGACAAACGCATCGCCGACTTCCAAGTCGCCTGCTCCCACCAGGAATCCCTGCATTCGCACGACGCTGTCAGCGTGATTTGCAAAGGGGTGCCGGGCGGCTTCACCGCCGATTTCTCCGACTTCGGCTCCCTGGCCTGCTGAGCTTTTTCCACGATGAACCCGCCCATTCAAGCCGCCGCCAGCGCCGCCGCCCAACAACCGCCCGTCGTGCTCATCACCGGCGCATCCCAAGGCATTGGTGCGGCCATCGCGCAGGTATTTGCATCTCAATTGCCCGGCGTGCGTCTGGCCCTGGTCGCCCGCAACGCCGAAAACCTCGCCGCCACCGCCCTTGCCTGCACCGCCTCCGGGGCAACCGTGGCGACGTTTCCCTGCGACGTGACCGACGAAAGCGCCGTCGCCGCGCTGGCTGCGGCGGTCGGGCAACGCTTTGGCACCGTCGACGTATTGATTAACAACGCCGGTGTTTTCGTCGCCGCGCCCTTTGTGGAAACGAAAGTAGCGGACTTCGACCGCATCGTTGCGGCCAACCTGCGTAGTGCCTTTTTGGTCACACAAGCCTTCGTGCCGGCCATGATCGCGCAAAAACACGGCGACGTGTTTTTTATGAGCTCGATCGCCGGACTGGGCGCGTACCCGAACAGCGCGGCGTATTGCGCGGCCAAATTTGGCGTGACCGGGCTGGCGCAGGTGTTGCGCGCCGAGACCCGCGAGCACGGGGTACGCGTCTGCTGCGTACACCCCGGCGCGACCTGGTCGCCCTCGTGGTCGGGCAGCGGCGTGGCCGAGGAACGCATCATGCCGGCTGCGGACGTGGCGCAGGCGTTTTTCGACGTCTACAAACTCGGCCGCCGCACCGTGATCGAGGAAATCATCCTGCGCCCGCAACTCGGCGATTTATAACGCTTCCAGCCGTACCAACCAGCTACGCGAAGCGTCGCTCCCATAAAAAAGAGCGAGTCGTGTATTCGAGCACGACTCGCCCTGTTGTGATTACAGGTATTTGTCGGTCACCGCGCCTTCGGAAGCGGTGCTGACCAATTTGGCGTACTTGGCCAACACGCCACGAGTTTCCTTCGGGGGCAGGGGCTTGTAGGCGGCGAGTCGGGTGGAGTACTCGGCGTCGGGGATGAGCAGGTTGATGGTGTTTTTAACCGCGTCGATTTCGATCAAATCGCCGGTGCGCACGATGCCGATGGGACCGCCTCTGGCGGCTTCGGGGGTGATGTGGCCGACGTCGAAACCATGCGAGCCGCCGGAGAAACGGCCATCGGTGATCAGCGCCACGTCTTTAATCAGACCGCGTCCAGCCACCGCGCTGGTGGGGGAAAGCATTTCGCGCATGCCGGGGCCGCCCACCGGGCCCTCGTTGCGGATCACGACGACATCACCCTTAACCACGTCGCCGCGCAGGATGCCCTGGAGTGCGTCTTCTTCGCTTTCGTAAACCTTGGCCACGCCTTTGAAGTAGAGCCCTTCTTTTCCGGTGATTTTACCGACCGCGCCGCCGGGGGCGAGGTTGCCATGGAGCACGCGCAGGTGGGTCTCGGTTTTGATGGGCTGGTCGAAAGGATGGATGATGTCCTGCTGGTCCGGGTACGAGGGATAGGGTTGGACGTCCTTGAGCGACTCGGCAAGGGTCTGGCCGGAGACGGTAAGGCAATCGCCGTGCAGCATGCCGCGGTCCAGAAGCATTTTCATGAGCGGGCGGATGCCACCGATGCGGATGAGGTGGGCCATGCCGTATTTGCCGAAGGGTTTGACGTCGGCGAGCAGGGGGACCCGAGCACCGATGGTTTTGAAGTCTTCGAGGGAAAGCGGGACTTCGGCGGAGTGGGCGATGGCGAGCAGGTGGAGCACCAGATTGGTGGAACCGCCGAGCGCGGTGCATACGGTGATGCAGTTTTCGAAAGCTTGGCGGGTGAGAATGTCACGGGGCTTGATGCCTTTTTTGAGCATCGCCATGACGGCGGCGCCGGCGCGTTCGCAGTCGTCGCGCTTCTCCTTACCGATGGCGAGCTGGGCAGAGCTGTTGGGCAAGCTGAGGCCGAGAACCTCGATGGCGCTGGCCATGGTGTTGGCGGTGTACATGCCGCCGCAGGAGCCGGGGCCAGGTATGGCGCACTTTTCGACTTCCTTGAGGCCGGCGTCGTCGAGTTCGCCTTTAGCATGTTTACCGACTGCTTCGAACACCGAGACGATATCGAGGGGCTTCTTCTTCTCAGTATCATTGGTGAGGAAGCCGGGAAGAATGGTGCCGCCGTAGATAAAGACGGCGGGGCGGTTGAGGCGGGCAATGGCGATCATCGCGCCGGGCATATTTTTATCGCAGCCACCGATTGCGATGACGCCATCGAAGCCCTCAGCGGCCACGGTAGTCTCGATGGAGTCGGCAATCACATCACGGGAAACGAGACTGTAGCGCATGCCGAGC
>JBIIMH010000039.1:0-9599 GCA_044338095.1 Rariglobus sp.
CCAGGGTTTTGACTATGTGGCCATTTCCGACCTGCCCACGGGTGCAGGACTCTCCAGCAGTGCGGCCATCGAGTTGGCCTCCGGTTTGGCCTTCCTCGCGATCACCGGCCAGCACACCGACCGCGAGACCTTGGTGAAGATCGGCAAACACGCCGAAAACAACTTCGTGGGTGTGCCCTGCGGCATCCTTGACCAAGGAGTTTCCGGCTTCGGCAAGGGCGATCACCTGGTGTTCATCGACTGCCGCGGTCCGCGCTTCGACACCGTGCCGCTGCCCAAGGGCGCGCATTTCTGGATTTTCAACACCCATCACAAGCACGCGTTGGTCGATGGGTTGTTTGCAGCGCGGCACCGGGAGTGCATGGAGGTCGCCAAGGTGTTGGGCGTTTCCTTGCTGGTCGAGGCGACCTCCGAGCAGGTCGAGGCCGCCAAAGACCGCACGAGCGCCGATGCGTATCAGCGAGCCAAACACGTGGTCGAGGAGATCGGCCGCGTGGGACAGACCGTTACGGCTCTCCATCAGGGTGATCTGACCGAGGTGGGGCGCCTGTTGACGGCCTCGCACCGCAGCTCTCAGCACCTGTTTGGCAACAGCACCGGCGAACTGGATTTCCTGGTGGATAAGCTCACGGCGACCGACCACGTGTACGGGGCGCGCTTGACCGGCGGCGGTTTTGGCGGGGCGGTCATGTCGCTGACGAGCTCGGCTTTTGGTAAAGAGCAGGCCGATGCGGTTGCTGCGGCCTACAAGAAGAAATACGGCGCGCGCCCCGACGTTCTGCACATGCGCACCGGCGCAGGCGCCCAGCAGCTCTGAGCGGAAACGGAGCGAGGGGGGCGAGAGAACGAGTAGGAGTAAGAGAACGAGAACGATTACGGAGGGACGAACTCCGTGTCGTCCGTGTTCTGGATAAGTAGCGCAGACTTCCAGTCTGCCTCCGTGGCTCAACCCAGCCGAGCAAGCTACAAGCCCGAAGCAGACTGGAAGTCTGCGCTACTTTCAGTTTCCGCGTCAGCGTTAGCGCAGGATCGGGTGGTCGGCCAGGGCCAGTAATTCGCGAATCCGGTCCTGCTGTGCGCGGCTGATGGTCTGCCCTACGCCGAGATCGCGGATGTTGGCTACGGCCTCCGTGAGGCGATGGTCGAGCGTTTGCAGCGTGGGGTCGTTGGCTAAAAGCCGTTTGGGCGGCAGGCTGGCGCGGATGCGCTCGAGGCCTTGGGCGGCCTCTTCGAGCAGGCGGGGGTTAACCTTGTTGAGTTCGAATAGCGCGCGGCGGTCGGAGGCGAGAACGCCTTCGGTGCGCGAGAGTTGGGTGAGCACACGGCGGGGCGTGGTCGTGATCTCCTCGGGCGTGAGTTGGCGCGTCTCCGACGAGGTCTTGCTGCTCTGGTTGAGCGCGTTGACGGGTTGCGGCAGCACCAGGCCGTCCCAGACAGTCGGATACAGGGTGACCAACTGCGCCTGCACCACGGTCTCGGTGGTGGTGCGAAAGGCGAGCGGAACCTTTACTGTGGAGGGCACGTCGAGCATGCGGCGGATCTCGGTGCCAACCTGGCTGGCGGTTAGAATTTCAGCGAACAGTCCGAGGTTAACCGGCTGGATGCTGCGCAGGAACACGGCGCGCTGCCGTGCCGCCTCCAACGCGGGCTGCTCCACCTTGAGTTTGGCCAAGTCAAATTTGTCCCAGGTGACAATGATGGGGTCGCTTTCGGCGGTCGTGACGACCACCAGTCCCTCGGGTCGCGCCTCCCAAATACCGGCAAACTCAACCGATCTGCCGTTGGTGCCGGTGAGTTGAACCGAGGCTTCAGCAAGCGTGGCTGAGAGGGTGATCGCGAGCAGCGGGGAAACGAGTAATCGGAGGTTCATGGCGAATGTATTTTTGGGATTCAGCGTTGGGACCGATAGTCTAGGCTTTCCGAGGAACGGCGGGTAAACGTTCGAACCCTAGCTGCTTTCGTTGCCGGAAGAGCCGAGGGCGCTAAATCACGGGACTGAATGGGTGCAACATTCATACGGATGCCCCCAAGGGCAATGCTGCAAGCGCCGCCAACGTTGTTGGCGGCACCCTTAACATGAGACGCATGGAGTTTTTGCGGCGAGCTTGCCGGGGCTGTCCTTGTCGCATAACAACCTGCCTCACTTAATTTTTTATGAACTCCCCTGTTTCCCCGTTTGATTCCGTCGAAGACGCCCTGGCAGCCATCGCGGCTGGACAGATGGTGATCGTGGCCGATGACGAGGATCGCGAAAATGAGGGTGATCTGGTCATGGCCGCATCAAAAGCCACACCTGAGGCCATCAACATGATGGTGCGTTACGGCAGCGGCATCGTCTGTGTGCCGATGCTCGGAACGAGCCTCGACCGCCTCGGGTTGGGCCAGATGGTGACGCAGAACCGCGAGGTGCACCGCACCGCGTTTACGATCACCGTGGATGCCAGCGAAGGCGTGACGACCGGGGTGAGCGCCTCGGACCGCGCGGTGGCCATTAAGCTGTTGGCCGATCCGCACACCACACCCGATAAATTGGTGCAACCGGGCCACATTTTCCCGCTGCGGGCCCGCCCAGGTGGGGTGCTGGAACGCGCCGGTCATACCGAGGCGGCAGTCGACCTGGCCGCCCTCGCCGGACTCGAACCGGCCGGCGTGATTTGCGAACTGGTCAACGACGATGGCACCATGAAGCGGTTGCCCCAGCTCATCGAGTTTAAGGAGAAATTCGGGCTCAAAATCATCTCCATCGAGCAAATGATCGCCTACCGCCTGAAAGCGGAAAAACTCGTCGAGAAGGTGGGCGAAAGCCCGTTCGCTTCGTCCTACGGTGAGTTCACCGTTCACGTTTTCCGCAGCCGCTTGGACAACCGCCATCACCTCGCGTTGACGATGGGGACGTTGGACGCGGTTACTCCAGCGCTGGTGCGCGTGCACAGTGCGAACGTCTTGGCCGACGTGTTTCGAGGCCGCGACTGCGGCACGGCCAACGACATGCTCGACACCTGCCTCAAGGCCATCGCCAAGGAAGGGCGGGGGGCGATCCTCTACATGGAGCCACTCGAAGCGGGCGCGAGCCTGTTGCAGAAGCTAACCCCGGGGAAAGGGAGTGACGCGGTGCCCGTCATGGGTCTGCGTGACTACGGCATCGGTGCCCAGATTCTGAATGCAATCGGGCTGAAGAAAATCCGCCTGATGTCCAACAGCCGCCGCAAAGTGGTGGGCCTGGAGGCCTACGGTATCGAGCTGGTCGAGCAGGTCGTCGTGCGCGGCTGAGGGTAACTCGAGTTCGCTATCACGCACGCGCCTCTCCGTATTATAGTCCATTCACGGCATCGGACGGTCGATATATTATGGCTACACTTGAATCCTTGGTTGTTGGCGGCGGTTGTTTCTGGTGCGTGGAGGCGGCCTTCGAACTTTTGCCCGGCGTTGCGGCAGTGGTGAGCGGTTACGCAGGCGGAGCGAGGCCGAATCCAACCTACGAACAGGTGTGTGCTGGAGTCTCCGGCCACGCCGAGGTGGTGCGCATCGACTACGACCCGGCGCGCATCACGCTGGATACGCTGCTCGACTTTTTTTGGGCGATCCACGATCCGACGACACTCAACCGCCAAGGCGCCGACGAGGGCACGCAGTATCGCTCGGTGGTTTTTTATGCGGATGCAGTGCAGAAAACCGCCGCCGAGGGCGCGCTGGCCCGAGCCAACCCCGGCTGGGGCGGGCGGATTGTTACCCAGCTCGCGCCGCTGGAGACGTTTTACGCAGCCGAGGCTTATCATCAGGACTATTTCCGGCTCAACCCACACGGGGGTTATTGCCAGGCGGTGATCCGGCCCAAGATCGACAAGCTGCGCAAAGCGCTCGGCGCGAGTTGATCGCCCGGGGTTCATGAGGACCTCAGCGCTCCTTTTACATGGTTCGCTTCGCCCGTCGCCGATCCCTGTTCTTTACTTCCGGCCCGCACCGCTAACGCTGCGAGCATGACTGAATCGACGCCCGTAAATCCCGCCAACTCCGGCCTGGAAGTGACCACCTGGTTTGTGCGCAGCCGCAACGCCCTGTTCGCCAAGGCCGACTTCAGCCCGCTCTTCGTCGATTACTACCTGCATCTGTCCGACCACGCCATCAAGGTGACGCCCGAGCATGACGCGATTTTCAAACGCACACTGGCGGCTTTGGTGCTGCACGCCGTCTCGCGCCCGTGGAACGAACTCACCGCTTGGACCATCAATCTTCAGCAGCCGCTGATGAATGTGTTCGTCACCGCCGATAACACCGATGGCTCGGTGACGGGGCGTGTGTTTGGGGAAAACGTGAAGACATTTCCCTCCAACTTGTTTTATGCCGACGTGATCCGCGGCCAACAGCCCAAGCGGCGCAGCTCGGTAGAGTTTAGCGGGGCCGATCCGCTGGTCGCGGTGGAGGCTTATTATCGCCAAAGCGAACAGCGCCCGGCGCGGTTTTTCCAGACCGGAGAGGAGGAGTTCGCCCTCGTCTCGGCGCACCCCGATTACGACGAAGTTTGGTTCGAGTCGCTCACCACGGAGCAGGTGGCGCGTCTTCCCGAAACCGAGACGCTCGGGGAGCTCGAAAAGCGCGTTTACCGCTGGCATTGCGGGTGCAACCAGAAGCGCATGCTCGAGGTGCTCGCACCCGTTTATCGGCAGGACGCCGCCGATCTGTTCGGCGAGGGCGAGACGATCGAGATGCGCTGCCCGCGCTGCACGGCGCGCCATGTGATCACGCGCGAGACGATGGAGGCGTTTGTATCCAAAACCCCATGAGCGACGGTTACGCCGAGAGATTTGGTGGCGTCGGACGACTGCTCGGGCGCGACGCGCTTGCCCGCTTGCGGAACGCGCATATGTGCGTGATCGGCGTGGGCGGGGTCGGCTCGTGGACGGTCGAGGGGCTGGCTCGCAGCGGCGTGGGTGCGCTCACGCTCGTCGACCTCGACGACGTCTGTGTGACCAACGTTAACCGCCAGCTTCCTGCGCTCGACGGCCAAATCGGCCGGCCCAAGGTGGCGGTGCTCGCCGACCGGGCGCGCTTGATCAACCCGGCCTGCCGCGTCACGGCGCTGACGGACTTTTTCACTGCGGCGACGGCCGAGGCGATGCTGGCGCCCGGTTTCGACTGCGTGGTGGACGCGATCGATCACACCGGCAACAAGGCGTTGCTCATCGCCGAGTGCGTGCGGCGCGGGTTTCCCTGCGTGACGGTGGGCGGCGCGGGCGGTAAACGCGACGCGACGCGTATCCGCGCGGCGGATCTGGGCGAGGCGCAGGGCGACGACCTGCTGCGGCTGGTGCGCAAAAAACTTCGCGATGATCACGGTTTCGCGGCGGGTGCGGGTAACCGTTATCAGGTGCGGTGTGTGTTTTCGATGGAGCGCCCCGTGTTTCCTTGGGCGGACGGCACCTGCCAGGCCGCGCCCGAGCCGGGCGGGCGGCTCAAGCTGGATTGCGCGAGCGGTTTCGGCACCGCGGTGTGGGTCACCGGCGCGTTCGGTTTGGCCGCCGCACAGGAGGCGATTGGCTTGCTGGTGAGTCGGCAAGCCTGAGTCGGGCGGGGGGGGGCGGATGCTGTCGAGACTAGTGTTTATTACCGGCAATTCGCGATCAAAAGGAGCTTAAATAACATGGTTCCAGGGAGCTTGGACCATTGGGAAAACACCTTGAGCTCACGCTCAAGGCCACAAGGAGCGAGAGCTCGAGGAGTGAGTTCGCGAGGAGTGAGTTCGCGAGTAGTGTGGCCTTGAGCGTGAGCTCAAGGATGTCGTACCTCAACTTGGACGCTAATGAGTATTACGCCCGCTTGACCGCTTTGACGGGGTAGGTCGTGACCGTCGCACCTTTGGCGTTGCGACTGCCCACCGTCAGTTCCGAGAGGTCGAACTCGAAGTCTTTGATCCGCGCCGTACAGCGTCCGCTCAGCTCGATGCGCAGCTTTTTCGGCATCGATTCGATGTTCTTGGTCTCGTCAAAGAAGACCAGTTTCGAGCCCTCGCTGGCGGCAAGGTTGTACACTTTTTCACGCGTGGTGCCGCCGAGTTGGAAGCGCTTGGCGAAGGCCTTGCCGCTCTCCTTGTCCTGGTAAACCACCGTGTAAAACCGGTCGTCGCCCGCCGTCGGAACGACGTGCAAGTGCTGGATGTCTTTGCCGACAAAAACCTTGTCGGCGACTTTTACGACTTTGCAGGTCGCATCGGCCATGAAGCAGACCACGTCGTCCAAGATCGTGCATTCGACCACGAACTCGTGCTGGCGCCAGTTGAGTCCCACGAAGCCTTCGTCGCGGTTCACGTAGAGCTTTTGGTTGGCAACCACCACCTGGGCGGCGCTGATCTGCTCGACCTCGTCGCAGGTGGTGCGGCGCTTGCGGCCCTTGCCGAATTTTTCGTGCAGCGTCTCGAACCACTTGATCGCAAACTCCGTCATGTGCGCCAGGTCGAATTTGGTCTGCTTGATCTCCTCCTCGATCGCCTTGATCGCCTCGTCCGCCTTGAAACGGTTGAAGGCGGAAATGCGCTTGATGCGAATCTCGGTCAGGCGGGTAACATCCTCGTCGGTGACCGCGCGGCGCAGCTTGGCGACGAACGGCTTTAGGCCGGAGTGGATCTCCGCCAGCACGCTTTCCCAGGTCTTCGACTGCTCGATGCGGCGGTAGATGCGTTCCTCGATGAAAATGCGCTCCAGGTTGTCCCAGTGCCATTGCTGCTCGAGCTCGCCGAGCTTGATGTCGAGCTCCTGCTTGAGCAGCTGCACGGTGCGGTCCACGGAGCGGCGGAGGATTTCGGATACGCCGAGGAATACCGGTTTGTCCTGGCCGTCGATGGTGTCGATGACGCAGGCCGCCGGCGAGAGGGACACCTGGCAGTCGGTGAACACGTAGAGCTGGTTAATCACCTGGTCGGCGTCGGCGCCCTGCGGCAGGTGGACGAGGATCTCGACGGTGTCGGCGGTGTTGTCGTCGACGTGCTTGATCTTGATCTTGCCCTTGGCGTTGGCGGCGAGGATCGACTCGATGAGCGACACGGTCGAGGTGCCGTAAGGCAGCTCGGTGATGGCGATCTGGTATTTGCCACGCGTCTCCATCTTGGCGCGGACCTTCACTTTGGCCCCGCGCTCGCCGTCGTTGTAGCCGGAGAAGTCGGCGATGCCGCCGGAGGGGAAGTCGGGGACGAGTTTGAAGCGTTTACCCTGAAGGTGGTTGATCGCGCAGCGGCACAGGTCGTTGAAATTGTGCGGCAGGATTTTCGTCGAGAGGCCGACGGCGATGCCCTCGGCGCCGTCGAGCAGCACGATGGGGAATTTGGCGGGCAAGGTGACCGGCTCCTTGGCGCGGCCGTCGTAGCTGGCCTGCCAGATCGTGGTCTTGGGGTTGAACAACACCTCGCGGGCGAAGGGCGTGAGGCGGGCCTCGATGTAACGCGGGGCGGCCGCTTCGTCGCCGGTGAGCACGTTGCCAAAGTTACCCTGCGGCTCGACCAGGTAGGCGCGCTGGCCCATGCCGACCAGCGCCGCACCGATGGAGGCGTCGCCGTGGGGATGGAAACGCATGCAGGCGCCAACGATGTTGGCGACCTTGTGGAAACGCCCGTCGTCCTGCTCCCAGAAGGTGTGGAGGATGCGGCGCTGGACGGGTTTTAAGCCGTCGTCGATGTGGGGGACGGCGCGGTCGAGGATGACGTAGCTGGCGTATTCCAAAAACCACTTCTGGTAGGAGTGGGCGAGCGGGGCGTTTTCGTTGTTCTTGGGCGCCTCGGGCTCGGCGGCGACGAGTTCGACGGCGGCTTCGGCTTCGCCCGGTGCGGGTTCATCGGCGGCGGCAGGCGTGGCGCCGGCGGAATCGACCGGCAGGGCGGAGTCGGGTGCAGCGGGCGTGTTGAGCGGCAGCTCGGGCTGGTCGTCTTGGGGATCTTGGCGTTTAGGCATCTGCGGAAAAAACTGAGGGAATTCGTTAAGGGGCCAAAAGAGGCACGGATTGCGCGGATGGGAAGCGGGAAAATCGGAGAGGCGCTAAATGGGGCGAATCCAGCTTTGACCACAGGCTCTGCAATGGCGTTTTTAACGCGAAGCCGCCCAGGAAGAAGAAGACCGCAAAAGGGATGCAGTCATGCATTTGGGCTCATAGACGCTTTGCGTGGCTGGACTCCATTCCATTGGCCACAAAAAACACAATATGACACAAAAACGCGGCCCCAACCCCGCCCACACTCTCGGCGGTGAAAAACGGATGATTTAGCCGCAAAAAAGCGCAGAAGTCGCAAGAGCCAGCCCCGAACCTTAAGAACTCAGGTTTTGCGCCGTTTGCACCTCTTTGCAGCCTGGAACCTTTTCTATTTAACCCGCTCAAGATCGTTGTGGATAAAGCCAATAGCAGCCAGAACCCATCGGCGGTATCACCCTTTTTCAACCCATGAACAATTCCCGCCAACGCTGGCTGCTTGAACAACTCCCGCAATGGGAGCGTGAAGGACTTCTCACCGCCGAAGCGGCTCGCACCCTGCGCGAGCGGCATGCGCCGGATGCCTCGCAGCTAGGGCTGGCGCAGCTCGTCATGGGATCGCTCGGTGCGCTGCTCATCGGCGCGGGACTGATCGCCGTGATTGGCTACAACTGGGATGATTTCTCCCGCCCCGTGCGCTTGTTGTTCGCGTTTTTACCGCTGCTGCTGACCCAGCTATTTGGCTTGCGGGTGCTGCAACGCGGCGATGCCTGCGCAGCCTGGGTACGCGAAACGGCGGCCGTGCTTCAGGCCTTTGCAGCCGGGGCAGCCATCGCCTTGGTCTCGCAAATCTACAATCTCGGCGGGCAATGGCCGGACTTTTTGTTCTGGTGGTTCCTGCTGAGTCTGCCGCTAACCTGGGTGCTTCGCTCGCATGCGGTGGCCATTTTCTACCTCGTTACCACCGCGATCTGGAGCGTGAATCAAGTCGTGCCCGGCAGGCCTTGGCACGACAGCCCGCTACTTTATCCGCTGTTGCTGCTCGGTCTGCTGCCCTACTGGCCGGGATGGGCGCGCAAGGAAGCGCTCTCGATTTCGTTGCGCTGGGTGATGACGATCTGCGCCTTCATCGGGCTGGCGAGCGCGGCGGTGTTCGTGACTGAACAGTCCGGCGATTACCCCCGTTATCATTCCGAGGCCTTCCTCTGGTTATGGACGCTGACCGCCGCAGCCATCGCCCTGTTTCCGCTCAATCAAGCCGGCATCAATGAAGACAATGGCCGTAAGCCGCAGGTTGTGCTGGGTTCGCTTTGGCTGCTCGGTTACGGCGTGGCGGCCACGTTCCGCGATGCGAGTAACGACATCCTCAAGGGGGCGTCTCATGCGCTGGAACTGCCTTGGTGTTGGGGGCTGCTGACCGTGCTCGCGGGGTTTGTGGTGTATGCCTGGGTGCGGGGCCGCTGGGCCGTTTTGGCCATCGCGTCGGTGGCGTTGCTGCCGCTGATCGCGGTCCCCTTCATGGGCCAGGGAGAAACCGGCCGATCCCTGTTGTCGTGGCTGGCCACGCTGCACCTCTCCCTCATCGGCATCACGCTCATCGTGCTCGATTTTATCGGTAAACACGGCGCGTCCCGACTTGGTGCCTTGCTGCT
>JBIIMH010000428.1:0-2581 GCA_044338095.1 Rariglobus sp.
CAAAGCGTTGAGACCCGGCCGCAATGCGGCGGTGGCACTGGGCACATCGGTCACCGGGCGGCGGTTGATCTCCACGATCACCACACCGGGAACGAGGATGTTGGCGTAGGGGGAGTTTTCGTTCACCTCCGTAACCACCACCCCGTTCTCCACCCGCTGGTCGAGTTTAAACTGGGTGCGCAGTTCGTCATCGAGGGTCTTGATCGTGACCCCAGGGATCAGCTCACTGGTGGCCTCGGCGCGCTCGTCCAAACTGCCCACCTTGACCTTAAAGGTCTTCTCCTTGCCGTCGCGCAGCACGGTCACGTTGACCTCGGTTCCGGGGATGATCTGCGCGACATTCAGGCGCAACGACAGCTGCGACTCCACGGGGCGCGTGCCGACCGTCAAGATGACATCGTTGCGCTTGAGACCGGCCTTGGCGGCAGGCGAATCCTTGATCACATCGGTAATCAACACGCCCTTGATGTCGCGCTCCACCCCGAGGCTTTCCGCCAACTTGGCGTCCAGGTTCTGGCCGCCCACGCCGAGGTAACCGCGCTGCACCTTGCCGGTGGCAACCAAGCTGTTGAGAATCGACACGGCCAGGTTGGTCGGCACGGCGAAACCGATGCCGATGTTGCCGCCGTTGCCGCCGGACAAAATCGCGCTGTTGAGCCCGATCAGGCGCCCCTTGGCATCGACCAGCGCACCACCTGAGTTGCCTTGGTTAATGGCGGCGTCGGTCTGAATGAAGTTCTCGTAACCGGCGATGTGGTCGTTGGACAAAATGCCCACGTCGGTGCGGCCGAGGGCCGAGACTATGCCCATGGTCACCGTCTGGCCCACACCCAGCGGGTTGCCGACCGCGAAAACGATGTCACCCACGCGCAACTTGTCGCTGTCGGCGACGGTGGCAACAGGCAGGTTTTCCGCTTCAATCTTGATGACGGCGACGTCGGTTTTCTCGTCGGCGCCAATCACCTTGGCGACGAACTCGCGTCCATCGGCCAGCAGGACCTTGAGCTCGTCGGCGCCGGCGACGACGTGGTTGTTGGTCAAAATGTAACCGCGCGGTGAGATGATGACGCCGGAACCCAGCCCCTGCTCCTTGCGCTCACGCTCGGGCGCGGCGCCGTTATTGCCAAACAACTGTCGGAAGAACGGGTCAAGGCGCAGGCGTTCGCGCACGATCTTTGTGGAATAAACCGACACGACGGCCTTCTGCACCGGTTCAATCACATCGGCGTAGCTCACCAATTGGCGGCCGGAACCCTCGCCGATCGAGGAGGAATCAAATTTAATGTCCGGCTTGGACCCGACCGGCTTTTCCTGTGCATAGCTGGGGGCGCACACCGAGCAGGCCAAAGCAAAGACGAACGTACGTGTGAGTAGATGGGTTTTCATGGACTGGAAGGTGACAAAACCAAACGGCGGATTGTTCCATCGCAAGATTATGGCGGGTGGACTCCTCAACTCCGTCTAGGGCGTTCGGGTTAAGCCGACGATTGCGCCACCCGCGTGACCGGCGACACACAGTCCAGACAACTTGGGGTTAGCTGTACTTGGGCTGTGCCCGAGAGGTTACCTAAGAGCCAAAGATTGCGCAGGGGTTCGGCCGACTTTCTGCTAGGTTTAACCCCGTTATGGCAGAACCACGGATTATATCAGAAGCCGAGCAGCGGCAAATCACTCTCCTGAGCGCGCAGGCCTGCATCATGCTGCTGCAACATGGCGCGGAGAGCAGCCTGGCCGAATCGGTCTGCCGACGGCTTGGGCTGGCGCTGGGCGTTGATGAAGTGGAATTGGCGATGATGGCCAACGCCATTACGATCACCACGATCTACCACGGGCACGGTTGCACCACGGTGCGACGCAATAGCGATCGCGGCCTGAACATGCATGTGGTGACCGAAGTTCACCGCACGATGCTGCTGGTCGAGGAGGCGAAACTCGATTTGGCCGGTGCGAGTGCTCGTTTGGCCGAAATCCAGCCGCTGCGCTACAACCGCTGGCTGGTTTCGTTGATGGTGGGGCTGTCCTGCGCGGCCTTTGCGCGGCTTGGGCAGTTGGCGTATGGAGCCCCGTTGGACCTGGGCACGCCGGGGCTCACGTTTGTGGCGAGCGGGGTGGCCATGCAAGTGAGGCAAATGCTGGCACACCTACATGTTAACCCCTTTGTTAACTTTGCGGCGGCGGCCTTTGTGGCCACCTCCATCACGGCGCAAGGCGTGATCCACGGGTGGGTGGGAAACCCCAAGCTGGCGATGGCGGCGTGCGTGCTGCTCTTTGTGCCCGGCTACCCGTTGATCAATGCGGTCTCCGACATGGTGAAAGGGTACATCAACACGGGGATCTCGCGGGCCACCTTTGCGCTGCTGCTGCTGCTGGCGAGTTGCGGCGGCATCGTGCTGGCAATGACCGTTTGGAACACCTGGACCTGGCTATGAATCCTCCAACTCAAGACATGCTTCAAGCGGTGGCCGACGCGGCAGGTTTGCTCCTGCAGGATGCGGCTCTGGCGGCGATTCCAGCCGTGGGCTTCGCGATGATTTTCAACGTGCCAAAGGGGGCGCTTAAATACTGCGCCATGGCCGGCGCG
>JBIIMH010000427.1:0-2581 GCA_044338095.1 Rariglobus sp.
ACCCCCGACTTCGTGTCCGACAAACGCGTGGTTACCGACAACACCCTCGCGCGAACCGTGCGGGTTAACTCGGTCAACCAGGCCACCGTTTCCGGCAACCTGCTAAAAATCCAGGCCACCTTGGAAAACCTAAAAAACAATCCGCGAACCATCCGTTACAAGTTCGAGTGGGTTGACCAGAGCGGCATGGCGGTGAATTCGCCCAACGAGACCTGGAAGACCCTGATGTTACAAGGTCGCGAGACGACGATGATTTCCACGGTTGCGATTAACCCCCGCGCGGTCGATTTCGTCCTCAAGCTCAGCGAATATAAACCGTAAGCCAGCCGATTTCAGGCCTCACTCTAAGCTCCCAGCTCACCCTTCCACACTTTTCTCTTATCATGACCTCCACCACCTCGCTCAAAACCGCATTGCTCGTCGCCGTGCTGGCACCTGCCGCCTTTGTGTTCACCGGTTGCTCGACCAACCAAGTGCGCAACGTTGACTCCAAAGGCCCGCAAGCGCTCAACACCAGCGGCATCAACTCCCAGGATTGGGCCAATGCCGCCGATCAACTCGTCGGCTCGCTGCTTTCCTCCGGCGCTCTCGACAAAGCGCCTGCCCAGCCCGCCGTGCTCGCTGTTGACCGTGTCATCAACAACACCCAAGCGCAGGTCGACACCGATCTACTGATCAAGAAAATCCGCGTGGCCCTCAGCCAGACCGGCAAGGTCGCCATCACCAATACCATGGGGCTGGGCGAACGCGCGGTGGTTGCCAGTGAGGCCGCCGAGCTGGACGAACTGACCACCGGTAAAAAAGCCAAAGTGGTTGCCCCGCACTACACCCTCTACGCCAAGCTGATTCAGCAGTCGGATCGCATCAACAGCGTGACCCAAAACACCTACAGCTTCCAGATGTCGCTGATCAGCGTGAAGAGCGGGCTGACGGTTTGGGAAGACGAGCGTGAGATCGCCAAGCAGTCCAAGAAGGCTGTCATGGGCTGGTAAGTGTAACGACTGGTTTCATACGACTGTGTGAGCGCTTGCCGGAACGCATGAGCTGGCAAGCGCTCAATCCCTTGGCGCAATTTCATGTCACGTACCTGCCCCGTTGTCCCCGGTCGCGACATGAGCTGAGGAGTTTGGGTTAAAAAGGATCGTTTTTATGGCGTGGACTGCGAAATGGTATCAACTCGCCCAATGAAACCGACCACCCCTTTCCGCCTGCCTCCGCCCGCCTGTGAGCGCGTGGACTTGCTCGTGATCGCCGGTGAACACTCGGGCGACCAACACGCCGCCACCCTCGTTCGCGACCTGCGCGTCCAGCGCCCCGGTTTTTCGGTCGTCGCCCTTGGCGGGCCCGCCTTGGCTCAAGCGGGCGCCCAGCTCCTGCACGACATGACCGCCTCCTCGGTCGTCGGCCTGGTCGAGGTGTTGAAAAACTACCCCTTCTTCAAGGCGCTCTTCGACGATACCCTGCGCTGGATCGCCGAACACCGGCCGCGTGCGATTTGTTTTGTCGATTATCCCGGCCTCAATCTGCGCCTGGCCAAAGCGCTTCGTGAGCGGGGGCTTTCAGTTAAGGGCGGCGGCACGATTCAACTGCTCTATTACATCTCGCCGCAGATCTGGGCGTGGAAGGCCAAGCGGCGTTTTACCATGGCTCGCGATTTGGATGCGCTGGCGGTGATTTTCCCCTTCGAAGTCGACTGCTACGCCGACACTTCACTGCCAGTGGAATTTGTCGGGCATCCATTTTTGGACGAGTCGCACGAGGCGCCCGTGCGTTACGATCCGGCGGGACCGGTTTTACTGCTGCCAGGCAGTCGAAGGCAGGCGGTGGAGCGGATTTTCCCGCTGCTGCTGGCTGGCCATGCCGCTTACGCCAAGACCGGCCAACGCGACGCGGTGGTGCTTTACCCGAGCGAGTTTATCAAAACCGTGCTGCTGGCCGAAAAGCTGCCGGCCAACGTAAAACTGCTGCCGACGGGCGTGCCGGTGGCCGCCTCGGCGGTACTCACCTCGAGCGGCACCATGTCGATGCACTGCGCGCTGGCGGCGATTCCTGGCGCGGTGGTTTATCGGGCCAATCCGCTCACTTACCTGCTCGGCCGCTGGTTGGTAAAAGTGCCGTATCTGGGCATCGCCAACCTGCTGTTAAAAGCGCCGATGTACCCGGAGTTTATCCAAAATGCGGCGACGCCTGCGGCGCTGGCGGGGGAGCTGACGGCGTGTCTTCGTAATATTGACCGGTTGATCGCCACGCAGACGCAGGCCGAGCAACTGCGCGCCTTACTGCGGCGACCGGCCGGCGGCACGGTGGCCGATTGGGTGCTGCGCAAGGTCGGGTGAACGTTGCGGGTGCGGCTTAGTTTACACAGCGGGCACGTGAGGTGACTCAGAGGCCGCAGAGTTTTAGTCGACCGGGGTTACCACGAAGGTAAATGAGCTGATCTCCGTGGCCTTCGTGCGTCCTCTTGTGCCCTCTGTGTAACCTTCCTTGAAAATCTTACGGCGCGAGCTGGGTCCAAAGCGCGGCTGCTTTTTCGGCCACCAGCAGGCGGGCGTGGCTGACTTTCGCGGTGCGGGCGGCAAGG
>JBIIMH010000429.1:0-2575 GCA_044338095.1 Rariglobus sp.
CGCCACATCGACAGGGCGCTCGCGGGTTTCGGCGACGACGTGGGCGTGTTGGGCGAAGCCGACCACATCGAGAATGAGCGCGACGCGGCCGTCGCCCATGATGGTCGCGCCGGCGAAACAGGAAATCCCCTTGAGCTGTTTACCGAGCGGTTTGACCACGATTTCCTCGGTGTCGTTGATCTCGTCGACCACCAGGCCAAAGGGGCGGCCATCGGCCTGGAGCACGACGATGTTAATCACCTCATCATCACCCAGAGCGCGGCCCAAACCGGGTGCGGTGCGCAGTTGCTCGTTAATGAAGGCGAGCGGCAGCAGGTTGCCACGCAGGCGATAGACCGGCGCGCCGCAGAGTTTTTCGATTCCCGTGCGAGCCGTAGCGCCTTCGAGGCGGACGAGCTCCAGCAAACTGACTTGGGGAATGGCGTAACGCGCGCCGCCGCTGGTGACGATGAGTGCGGGAATGATGGCGAGGGTGAGCGGAATTTTAATCCGCAAAGTGGTGCCTTGGCCGGCCTGCGTCTGCAGGTCGATCGAGCCGCCGATTTTCTCGATGTTGGTTTTCACCACGTCCATGCCGACGCCGCGGCCGGAGACGTTGGAAATCTTTTCGGCGGTGGACAGGCCGGGGAGGAAAATGAGGTTGATCGCCTCGCGCTCGGTCATGCGGGCGGCTTGCTCGGCGGTGATGAGTGACTTGGAAACAGCCTTCGCTTTAACGCGCTCCAGGTCGAGACCGTTGCCGTCGTCCATGATTTCGATGATGACCTGGCCGCCCTCATGGAAGGCGCGCAGGGAAAGCAGGCCCTCGTCGGCCTTGCCTTTGGCCGTACGGCGCTCGGGAGACTCGATGCCGTGGTCGATGGAGTTGCGCACGATATGGGTGAGCGGGTCTTTGATCGCCTCGATGATGGTGCGGTCGAGCTCGGTGGTTTGCCCCTGCATGACGAGGCGCACTTTTTTGCCCAAATCCTTGGCAACATCGCGCACGACGCGGGGGAACTTGGCCCACACGTTACCGATGGGCTGCATGCGGGTTTTCATCACGCTTTCCTGCAATTCGGTGGTGATGATGTTAAGGCGCTGGGCGGCGGTGGTGAGCGCGGCTTGGTCAAACACGGTGGTGTTGGAGACGATCTGATTGCGGGCGAGCACAAGTTCGCCGACCAGATTCATGACCTTGTCGAGCTGGGTAATATCCACGCGGATGGCGTTGTCGGCCACGCTGGCGGTGGCGCGGCCGGAGGAGTCGGCGGTGGACGCTTCGGGTGCAGGCTGTCGGACCGGCTGCGGTGCGATGGAAGCGATCACTGCTGTAGGTAAAGGGGCTGTGTGGATCGGCTCAGGCGCGACCTCGGCGCGACACTCCGTGAGGCCTTCCGTGGCACATTCTGCGTCGGATACATGTTCGGCGGGCGACTCGGGCTCAGCCGCATCGAGCGCCACGGCGGGCACGACAGGAGCCACGGCGGCTGGAAGGTCGTCCTCTTCGTCGAAGAGGCCGTAGGTCGGCTTGACCACAACAGGCGCTGGAGCGGCTGTTGTGGTAACGGGGGCGATCTGCAGGCGTTCGAGTTGGGCTAACAACCCGGTATGCTCCACCGTGCTTTCTGCACCGGTGGACTCCAACACGCGCAACATGCCGCGCAGGGCGTCGGACAAGGCGAGTAAGGCGGAGACGATTTCGCCGGTGGCGACGAGTTTGCCGTCGCGCAGGAGGCTCATGAGGTTTTCGCCCGAGTGGGCGAGTTTCTCAATGCGCCCCAGGCCGATGCAGCCTGCGGTGCCCTTGATCGTGTGGATGACGCGGAAAATGATATTCAAGCGGTCGCTGCCGCCCTGTCCCTGCTCGATACCGAGCAGCTCGCGGTCAAACAAATCGAGGCCCTCGTAGCTCTCGACGAGGAGGTCTTTTACCAGTTCCTGTTGCAGGGATTCGTTCATCGACATGGTGTTGGGCGGGGTCAGGCGGGCAGGACCTTCGCGACGATGGCGAGGAGCTGTTCTTGGTTGAAGGGTTTGACGATCCAGCCGGTGGCGCCGGCCGCGCGGCCTGCCATTTTTTTCGCGGGGTCGGATTCCGTGGTGAGCAAAATGATGGGCGTGCGGGCGAAGGCCGGCAGGGCGCGCAACTGACGGGTGAGCTCAATGCCGTCCATGTTGGGCATGTTCAGGTCGGTGATGATCACATCGACAGAGCGGTCCTTGAGGACTTTGAGGGCGTCGCAGCCATCGACGGCTTCGAGCACCTCGTAACCCGCGTCCTTGAGGGTAAAGGCGACCATTTTACGCATAGTCGCGGCGTCATCGACAGTGAGGATTCGTTTGCTCATGGGGCCGGGGTTAAGAGTGGGGCAGCACCACGGCGCACCGGAGTCCGCAGCAGCGGAAACGAGGAACGACGTGGAGACGTGAGGGGTTCACCCCACCCTCAACGGATCAACTTGGGGTAAACTTTAGTTAAATCCCGCCCAACTAAGATAAATCCCTAGTTTTAGGCCATCAGCGTAACGCGACCGAGGGCTGCGTAATGAGTACTTCGAGCCTTTTAGCCGCGAAAGAACGCAGAGAACGCATA
>JBIIMH010000430.1:0-2562 GCA_044338095.1 Rariglobus sp.
GTGTGCTCCAATAGTCCGTGGCGGTAGGCGTGGTGCATGGCAACCGCCGCCGGCGTCCACTTAAAAACCTCGCCGACCTCCTCGAAAATCCCGCGTACGGTCATGCGCAATTCGTCGTGCTTAATCGCGTCGATGAAGTGCTGGAATTCAGCCCAAAGTTCGCTGACGGGTTCGGGCGCGACCTCGACCAGGTTGTCGATCAAACCCGGGGCGCCGAGTTCCTCCTCCGAGAGCGCGGCCACCTTGAGTAACTTCGGCGAAAGCCGGCCTTGGTAATAATCGATTCGGCCCTCCACGCGCAGCACTCCGCCCTCGCCGGCCGCTTTGACCGTGTCGAACACCGCGCCGTCGCTAAACAGCGTGCAGCCGAAGGAACCCGTGCGGTCGCCCAGCTCGAGGGTGAGAAACGGATTGCCGTTGGACGCGTTCTTGCTGGTGAGTTTTTTAACCACCAGAACACTCGCGAAGGGGCGTCCGGAGGCGTCGACCAGCGCCTTGAGTTCGCGGACAGAAAGCAGGGGGAGTTCTTCGGACATGGGGTGGGGTCAGGTGTATTTTTTAACCAGCTGGGTGTAGCCCTTGAAAAACGGGTGGGTGGCGTCGTGCAGCAACGCGTAGAAGACGCTTTCCGAGGGCAGCAGATGGACACCCGCGCGCACCAGGGCGCTCAGACAGAATGCTTCGTCTTCGGGTCGGCGCGCACCGACCGCGTCGCTGAGTACGGTGACTTGCAGGTTGGCGTTAATCGCCCCCAGCGCGGTTTGGTAAACACAGATCGGCGTCTCGATGCCGCAGATGATCAGGTGGTCGAGTTCGAGCCCTTGGATGATTTCGGCGATGCCGTCGTCGCCGAACGCCGAGAAGGTGCTCTTCGCGTGAACCGGGGCGTCGGGGGCGAGCGCGAGCAGTTCGGGGGCGGTGCCGCCGAGTTTGCGCGGGAGTTGCTCGGTGAAGGCGACTTGAATGCCGAGGCCGACGGCGGCCTCAATGGCGAAAGCGCAGCGTTTTTGCAACGCCTCGGTCTGGTGGGTGCCCTTGAGAAAGGCGGGTTGCAGATCGACGACGAGCAGGAGGACACCGGCTAGGGGAGTGGGCGTGGACATGGTGGTTTAAGGCGGCTCCTCGACGTTTTCGGTCGGTAGCCCCCAAACCATTGGCCACAAAAAACACAAAATGACACAAAAAAGGCCAACGTTGACGCCTTCGCAGTTAAAAATCCGTCCCTCTCATTTTCAGGGATAGTAACGGCGGTGGGCTTTGACCTGCACGAAGCGTTTTTCAGGAAGAATGTAGGCGGTGAGCTGGCCGCCCATCACGCAGGCCGTGTCGATGCCGACCGACCACTTGCGCTTATAAACCTCGGGGCGAGGCGTGTGCCCGTAAACGACGAAGGGCGGGCCAGTCCACAGATCGGCCCAGGCCGGCGCATCGGGATCGTCGGCGCGTTTGCACGGCCGGGCTTGGGAGTTAACCGACTGGATACGGGTAACGACCTCTGCCTTCTGTCGCTGCCAGGGCTCGTTGGGCATGAATCCACCATGCACATACACGGTGTTCAGCTCTGCATCGTAATAGGTCAGCGGCATGGCGGCCAGGTAGTCCCAGTCGGAGGGGCGCAGCTTTTGAAAGGTGTCGGCGTCGGTTTCCCGTGAGATCAATGCGATCGGGGTTTTGGTTTTGCGGTACTCGAGCAGACGCAGTTCATGGTTACCCAGCAGCGAAATGGCGCGGTGCTGGCGGGCCAGATCGATGACTTTGCAACTATCGGGGCCGCGGTTGACCAGATCGCCAACTAGGACCAGACGGTCGTCCTTGGTGAGAGCGAGCTGTTCCAGCAACTCGGCAAACTCCTGGTGACACCCGTGGATGTCGCCGATGGCGATGATTCGACCGTTCATTCGTGCAAATGCGGAAATTTGCTAGCGTCCCCCCTTCGTGGAAGTAAACAAGAAAGCCTATGGATTTGAATCTGCAGCCCCTCGCCAGCTCCTGTTTTGTCACCGGGACTCCCTTCGGTGACGGCGAGCGAGTGATTAGTTTTTTGATACGCAGCGAGACCAGCGAGGAAGTGATGCGCTACGACGTGGCGGTGTCGGCCCGCGAGCGCTTAACGGTCCCGGGCACCGTGGCCTGCAGTTGGGGGCATGTGTTCAAGGCGCGCAAAGTCGGGGAAAATCCCGAGCGTGAGCTCAAGCTGACGGCCGAAAACCTGTTCGTCACCCTGGCCGATCCGGCGATTGAAATCGCCCCCGAAAACGAGCGCCTGGTGCAGTTCCTCGCGCTGATGCTGGAGCGCAAAAAGCTGCTGCGCCCCAAGGGCCGGGCGGCGGATGGCGCGCGCAATCTCTTCGAACATGCCAAGACCAAACTCATCTACGCGGTGCCCGCCGGAGAGTTGAATCCGGAGTTTTTTATCGCGATTCAGGACCAGTTGAGCGCTCTGGTGGGTGGTGGTAAAAAGGAGGCCGAGACCAAGCCCGCCGCGGACACAACGTGCTGACTAGGTAAGTAATCGGATTGGTTTTGCCCATGGTGCGGCCCGGATCGAGCTGGTAGCCCCAG
>JBIIMH010000431.1:0-2561 GCA_044338095.1 Rariglobus sp.
CCGGGAAAATGACTACGCCAGTCAGGAAAAAACGTGTCGCCGCCCTCGATGTGGGCGTGGACGAGGGTGAGGTGGAGGAAATCGCCAAGCGCCAGCCCCTCCTCGTAGACGCGTTGCCCGCCGCACAGGTAGATGTCGCCGCGCAGGGATTGGGCCAGCGCGATGGCCTCGGCGAGGCTGGTGGCACCGTTAACTTGGGGAGGCAGCGACTGGGGCTCATGGCTGAGCACCACGACGTCCCGCGAGTTCACGCAACTGGGCCATTCGGCAAAACAGCGCCCCCCCATGATGACGGTCTGGCCGCGGGTTTTTTCCTGAAAAAAGCGGGTGTCCTCGGGAATCGACCAGGGCAGGCCGCCGTTGCGCCCGATGACGCGGTTCTCGGAGCAGGCGACGATGAGGTGGATGGACTTGGGCATGGAACGACAGTTGGCCTGAGAGAAAGCCAGCGGTGAAGGCGAGAATGCGAGCTGGTTATTTAATGGGCCGAGACCGAGCTTAAACCCATTCGTTCACGCTTGAACGAGAATTGGCCGAGAACGGCCAACCCTGCAGTTTCCGGGTCCGTGTAGCTTTGGCCGTCCCTGGCCTATTTGTTTCATCGTGATCGCAAAAACGCGCTTAGCGCAGCGGAACCACGGCGCGGATGGTGGTGCCGCTCCCTGCGGTGGACGTCACCGTGAAGCGCCCGCCGACCATCTCGACACGTTCACGCATACTGCTTAAACCGAGGCGGCTAATCCAGTTCTTGGAGGAGATTTTTTGCACGTCGAAGGCGATGCCGTCATCGGCAACCACCAGCGTGACCTGACCGCGCGCCTTGGCTAAGTCGATATGAACCTGGTTGGACTGAGCATGGCGGGCGATGTTGGTCAGGGATTCTTGGGCAACGCGGTAAAGCACGGTGCGCTGATCGCTGTCCAATTCGGTCAAATCGCAATCGGCCGTGAATGCGATTTTCAGTCCGTTCTGCTTGGTGAAGTCATCGAGGTAGGAGCGCAGGGCCGGGATTAAGCCGAGTTCGTCGAGCATGGCCGGGCGCAGTTCACGGGCGAAGTGGTGCAGTACGTGCACGGATTTGGTGACCAATTTGTAAACCGGCGCGAGGCCCTCGGGGATACTCTTGGGTTCGATCGCGGCCTTCTTGGCGAAGGTGGCCAGTTGCACGTTGATGCCGACGAGCAACTGGCTGATGCCGTCGTGTAATTCGGTGCTGATTTCCTTCCGCTGCAGCTCCTGCATGCGGATGATTTTGTGAGAGAGCTGGCGGAGTTTTTCCTGTAACAGGCGCGCATCCTCCAAGTGTTTTTGGGTCTTGCGCTCGCTCCTGGTCAGGGCCTTTTCGACCGCTTTGCGCCGCACGATTTCCTGCTTGAGTTGAGCGTTGGCGGCGTTGACCAGATCGAGCCGTTGGGTTGCCTGTTGGGCGCGGAGGCGTTCGGTGACATTGTTGAAAAAACAAACTACGCCGATCTCGCCGCTGGGCAGGGTAACACGCTGGATTTGCCACTCGTAGACCTGCTTTCGGTGGTCATAGCAGCGGTGGTGGGCCAAATCGGGCGAATGGTAGGGGTCACCGGTTTTTAGTGTGTGGCGGAAGCGTTCCAGCACCTTTTCGATTATCGGGTGCGCTTGTGGCCGCGACCAGACCTGGTGCAAGATTTCCGCAAAGTCCCGGCCTATGAGCGGATGGGCGACACGGAAAACGGGCAACGCCGCCGGGTTGATCTGCTGGAGGCAAAAGGTGGCGCCGACCACAAATATGCCCAACGGAGCCTGCGCAATCAGGTTGGAAAGCAACGCTTTGCTATGGACGAGGGCCGTCTCCGCGCGTTTGCGCTCGGTGATATCGAGCACCACCACTTGGCAGTCCAAGCTGTTGGGCAAGCGCTTTGCCTTGATGTTGACCTGATGCAGCGGCTGCTCAACGGAACCGCTCACCAGTTCGAAATCGGCCGAGCGTTTGGACGGGCCGGCGAAGACCTGCTGGATGAAGTCCTGAAAGCTCGGTTGCAACACCGGGCTCACCAGCCGCAGGAAAGGTTGACCAATGAGTTTGGCGCGCTCGATGCCCACGAGTCCGGCCCCCCTGATGTTGACCTGTTTGATCAAACCCTCGGCCGACAGGGTGAAATAGCCCACCGGCGCGGAATCGTAGAGTTCCGTGTGTTTTTCAAGGTAGGATTCGGCCTCGGCTTTACTGCGTTTGAGATCCTCGTTTTGCAGCTCCAGTTCGATTTGGTGAACCCGGAGTTCTTGGATCAGTCTCTGCGTGGAGAGGATGGAGGTGTCCTTGGCAGCTACGGGCGGCTGCGGCTTGGACAACTGCTGCTGGGCCCTGCGGCGGAGTGCAGCGGCGGATTCAGGGCGCTGTTTTGGCTTTTTTATGACTGGAAACTCCACAGACCGCGACGCGGGGCGGCAAAGGCAGGTAGTGCCGGCACCAATTCGTCCACCGAAAGTGGAAGAGGCTTGAGTCCGGTTATATCCCTTGGGTTGAAAGTCATGGGCAGTTTTTTTGGCGTGGATCGAATCACGGCAAACTTTTTTTACAAGTCGCG
>JBIIMH010000432.1:0-2553 GCA_044338095.1 Rariglobus sp.
ACCCTGCCAGCAAGGTTTTTGCCGATCGCCTTTCGGCGGCCAGCATCGAGCTCGCCGATCTCGGCGCTGAATTTGAGTCGTTAGTCGGCCAGTTTCATTTTGATCCCGAGCAGGCCGAGCAGCTTCAGGCGAACATGAACACGTGGCTTGAGGTGAAGCGCAAACACGGTGGAGACCTGCGCGCGGTGATCGTGGCGCGCGACGAAATGCGCCGCCGCTTGGAAATTCAGGGCGACTTGGAGGGCACTTTGGTGCGCCTCGACAAACAGATCACCGATGCCGAACGCACTGCTCGTAAAGAGGCAGCCGTGCTGCGCGCCCTGCGAGAAAAATCCTCCCTTGAACTGGCCAAAATCGCCGCCGCCAGCATCGCCCAGCTCGGCTTTAAAAAAGCCGATTTTCAGATCCGCATCGTGCTGCTTGAGCAGCTCGGGCCCACAGGGGATTGCGGCGTCGAGTTCCTTTTTTCGCCCAACGTCGGCGAGCCCGTCCTTCCACTCAACCGCGTCGCTTCCAGTGGTGAACTCGCCCGCGTGATGCTCGCGCTTAAAACCGTGCTGGCCGACCTCGACAACGTTCCGGTGCTGGTGTTCGACGAAGTGGACGCCAATGTCGGCGGCGAGATCGGCCGCGTGGTGGGCGAAAAAATGGCCGGCATTTCCAAGGGCCACCAAGTGCTCTGCATTACCCACCTGCCGCAGGTCGCCGCTCAGGGCGACAGCCACCTCGTCGTCGAAAAGGACCAGTCGCAGGACCGCGCGGTGGTGACCATTTCGCCGATTCACGCCAACCGTAAGGCCCGCGTGAGCGAGTTGGCGCGCATGCTTGGCGACCGCACCGCCAAGAGCGCGCTGGCCCACGCCGAAGAGCTGCTCGGCTAACGCGCGCCAAGGCTGATCTATGGTGGGCTAAAGCGGGTACACGACAGGCGGATTTCCAATCTTAAGCGGCCTTGTTTTTTAACCCCCTTCCGCCCTCCGATGCCCCCAGCGCTGTCCACTATTGTTCACCTCGATGCCGATTCGTTTTTCGTGTCGGTGGAGCTGGCGTTGCAGCCGCACTTACGCGGAAAAAGGGTGGCGGTCGGCGGGCGCGAGCGCGGGATCATTGCCTCGGCGAGTTACGAGGCGCGCGCCTGTGGAGTTTACACCCCGATGCCGACTTCGCGGGCGCTGCTCGTTTGCCCCGACCTCATTTTGCTGCCGCATCAGGGCAATTACGGGGAGGTTTCGCGAAAAATGTTCGATCTGTGCGAGACGCTTACGCCCTACGTGGAGCGAAACTCGATCGACGAGGGGTATCTCGATTTGAGTCCGTGCGGATTGACCTCGTCCGAGGCGGTGGAGCGGACCGTGCGCGACTTGCAGCAACGCATCTGGGACGAGCTGAAAATCCCCGTTTCGTTCGGCATCGCGACCAATAAACTGGTTTCACAAATCGCCTCCAAGCTTCGCAAGCCGCGCGGTTTCGTGGTGGTGGCGCCGGGCGCTGAGGCGGCTTTTTTGGCACCGCTCGACATCGGTAGACTTCCCGGCGTCGGCACTAAGACCGAGACCGCCCTGCAGGCGCGCGGTATTCACAAAATCAACGACCTGTTTACCCGTACCGAGCGAGAATTGGAGTCGCTGCTGGGCCGTGATTGGCGGGAGTTTTTGGCTTTGGCGCGGGGTATCGACGAGCGACCGGTGGCGACTGAACGGGAGGATGCGAAGAGTTATTCGCAGCAGGAGACCTTTGCTAAAGACGTGGGCGACGTGGCTGCGGTGGAGCGCACTGCCAAGGGCATGATTGACGCTCTTATGCCCAACATCCGCGCTGACGGCAAACGGGTGCGCACGCTGACCGTGAAGGTGCGTTACGGTGATTTCACTCAGGAAACCGCGGGCCGTAGCCTGCCCGAAGCCAGTGATTTGGAGCAGCCGTTTTATCCGTTGCTCACCGTGTTGTTAAAACAGGCCTGGACGCAGTCACGGCCTCTGCGGTTGGTGAGTGTGCGGTTTTCGGGGGTGGAGAAGGGCGGCCGGCAGTTGGACCTGTTTGCCGAGACCGATGAAAAACGCCGCAAACTCGCCGCCGTTTTGGATCAAATAAACCAGGGGAAAACGGTGCGTGTGCAGCGCGGCCACCAACTGCCGCCCAAGCCTTCCTGAGGGTAGGTTAGTGGCACCCAACCCTTATTCGACACGACATGGGACTTGCCGCCTTTCGCCGCGCTTGTTTTGGTTTCAGTTTTCCCTCCCATGTGCCAACTGAATTCAAGCGCCGTTCCCCGTCCTCATTCCTCAGTCGTCGTTGATGGTAACGACCGCGCCCCGGCCCGCTCCATGTTGCGCGCCGTCGGTTTCACCGATGAAGACTTTCAAAAACCCCAGATCGCCGTCGTCTCCAACGCCAGTGATATGACGCCGTGCAATGTCCACCTTGGCGACCTCAGCGACCACGCCCGCAAGGGCGTAGCTGACGCCGGAGGCAAGCCCGTTTACTTCAACACCATCACTGTAACGGATGGCATTAGCATGGGCACCCTCGGCATGCGCTACAGTCTCGTTTCCC
>JBIIMH010000433.1:0-2550 GCA_044338095.1 Rariglobus sp.
TCCGCGAGCACGCCGAAAAGCTCCTCGTCCACGCCGAGGGCCAGGCCCTGATCGACCCCTACGCCGTCTATCAACACCTGCTCGATTACTGGTCCGCCACCCTCCAGGACGACTGCTACTTGATCGCCGCCGACGGCTGGGTGGCCAAAACCGCCCGCATCCTCGAAACCGACAAAAAGGGTAAAACCAAGGATCGCGGCTGGACCTGCGACCTCGTGCCCAAGCCCCTCATCGTCGCCCGTTTTTTTGCCGCCGAACAGGCCGCCCTCGACGCCTCCCAAGCCGCGCTCGAAGCCGCCACCGCCAGCCTCGCGGAAATTGAAGAAGAACACGGCGGCGAGGAGGGTTTCCTTGGCCAACTCGAAAAAATCGCCAAACCCGAGGTCACCGCCCGCTTCCGCGAAATCAAAGCCGACCCCGACGCCAAAGACGAAGCCGTTGTCCTCCAGCGCTGGCTCAAGCTCAACGCCGACGAAGCCGACCTCAAAAAAGCCATCCGCGACGCCGAGGCTGCCGTCGACCAGCTCGCCTACGAAAAGTATCCCCGCCTGACCGAGTCCGAAATCAAAACCCTGGTGGTGGACGACAAATGGCTCAAAACCCTCGGCACCGCCGTGCAAGGCGAACTCGACCGGGTGTCGCAAACCCTGACCAGCCGCATCCGCCTGTTGGCCGACCGTTACGCCGCCCCGCTGCCCCAGCTCGTCGATGAAGTCGCCCAACTCGCCGCCAAGGTGGACGCCCACCTGTGCAAAATGGAGGCCAAGGCATGAGCAAGTCCCAGAAATCCACCATCGAAGTGCGGGGCACCGTCGTGAACATCGTTTCGGAGAAAAACGATGACTACATCTGCCTCACCGACATCGCACGCTACAAGGACGCCGAACGCACCGACTACCTCATCTCCAATTGGCTGCGTAATCGGAACACCGTCGAGTTCCTCGGCATCTGGGAGCAACTCCACAACCCTGACTTTAATCCCATCGAATTCGATGGGATTAAAAACCAGACCGGGCTGAACAGCTTCATCCTCACCGCCAAACAATGGATCGAGCGCACCCGCGCCATTGGTCTGGTTTCCAAAGCGGGCCGCTACGGCGGCACCTACGCCCACAAGGACATCGCGTTCGAATTCGCTTCCTGGATCTCTGTCGAGTTCAAGCTCTACCTCATCAAGGAGTTCCAGCGTCTCAAGGACGACGAAGGACGACGACTCTCCCTCGCTTGGAATCTCAACCGCACCCTTTCCAAGCTCAACTACCGGATCCATACCGACGCCATCAAGGCTCACCTCATCCCGCCAGAAGTCACCCCTGCGCAGGCTGCCATCACCTACGCGAGCGAGGCCGATTTGTTGAATGTGGCCCTTTTCGGCCAGACGGCAAAACAGTGGCGCGACGCCAACCCCAAGCTCGGCGGCAACATGCGGGACCACGCTACCATCGAGCAACTGCTCGTGCTGGCCAACATCGAGGGCATGAATGCGGAGTTCATCCACATGGCGCTTCCGCCAGCCGACCGTCTGAGGCGGCTCAATCAAATCGCTATCCGCCAGATGCAAGTGCTCACCGCCAGCGCCGCCGCCCGGCAACTCGAAGCCCCCAAGGAGGGCAGCAAATGAAGCTCCAACTGGCCGCCAAGGGGGACTCCCTCCTCCGCAAAATGGAGGCCCTGGCATGAGCACCGCCCTCACCCCCGAGCCCGATTACCAAGGGCTACTCCGCAACAACGTGATGATGATGAAGGCCGCTTACCTATCCTTCCCAAAAGTCCAGACGGCGTCTGGACAATTGAGCTGGTCTCACCGCGAAGAACTCCGCCGCGAACTCGAACTCACCCTGGCCGAAGCCGAGCACCGCCCGGGCGACTCGCCCGCCCCCTCCGACCCATGAGCGCGTCCAAGAAAGCCCACCTGCGCAACAGCACCGCCGAGTTTTTGGTCTTCACCGCCCAGGCCGGGGAAACCGGCATCGAGGTCCGCGTCGAAGAACAGACCGTCTGGCTCACCCAGAAACTCCTCGCCGTGCTGTTCGACGTAACGGTGCCCACCGTCAACGAGCACCTGCAAAACCTCTTCGCCAGCGCTGAACTGACCGAGGCGGCAGTTATCCGGAAATTCCGGAATACTGCCACCGACGGGAAAAGTTACCTCACCGCCTTCTACAACCTCGACGCCATCATCGCCGTAGGATTCCGGGTTAATTCCCCCCGCGCCACCCAGTTCCGCCAGTGGGCCATCGGCGTGTTGCGCGACTTCGCCCTGCGCGGCTACGGAACAAACACCAACGAACTCCTTACTGCTTTCATCCCGCCCACTTGTCGCTCGCATGATCAACGCCCCAACGAGACCAACGCTCCCTGTGCCAAAGACGCGACGGGCGGATTGTCAAAGCGCTCGCATGATCAACGCCCCAACGGGGCCAACTCTTCGTGTGCCAACGGCACGAAGGTCGGACGATCAAAGCGCTCTTATGATCTACGCCCCAACGGGGCCAACTACTCCAGCCCAGGGCAACGCCCTGGGTGGGCTCATCCCGCGCAACAAGCCCT
>JBIIMH010000434.1:0-2548 GCA_044338095.1 Rariglobus sp.
CTTTCGGCCCCGGCAAATTATGCCACCCCGTGGCTCATTTTAGGGTGGTTACCCCAAATAAAGTTTTTTTATTATCTTAATTTCGTTGGAGAATAATAGGTTGTGAATTAATTGAGATTTTGGCCTGGGCTTTGCTTTATGGGGTTTCCTTATGGTAACCCTCGCTAAACACGCCCGCCTTCGCTCCACCCCTAAGTCCAAGGCCGTTCCTGAGTTTGTCCGCCATTATCATGACACGTTGGAGGCCGCGTGGAAAAACCACGATTGGTCCGACGTCGCCGAGCTGGCCGACGCGATGCGCCGCTGCTGGCAGGATCGCCGCCAGGTGTTTATCTGCGGCAATGGTGGCAGCGCCGCCAACGCCATTCACCTGGCCAACGACTTCCTCTATGGCGTCGCCAAGGCCGATGGGCGCGGACTGCGCGTCACCGCACTGACCTCCAATTCCGCCGTGATGACCTGCCTGGGCAACGACATCGGCTACGCGGACATTTTTTCCCAACAACTGTCAGTTCTGGCCGAGCCCGGCGACCTGCTGCTGGCGTTTTCCGGCAGCGGCAATTCACCGAACATCGTCAAAGCCTTGGAGCGCGCCCGCGAGCTGAACATGACCAGTTACGCCATTCTTGGGTTTTCCGGTGGCAAGTGCCTCACGCTGGCCGACCACCCGATTCACTTCCCGGTCGATGACATGCAGGTGGCCGAAGACCTCCAGGTTATGATCGGCCACATGCTCATGCAGGAACTCTCGCAGCATCCCTGCGGTTGGTCCGCCGACGCCGCCAGATCCCCGGTTGGCACCAGTGCCAACGTGAGCCGCAGTTCCCGTTAACCGCCACCTTTTCGCCCATGTCCGAACGCATCGCCATTATCGGCAGCAATTCCTTTTCGGGGGCCAGCTTCGCCCGCCACTGCCTCGCTGAGGGCCTGGAGGTGCTGGGCCTGAGCCGCTCGCACGAGCCGTCGGCCAGTTTCCTGCCCTACCGCTGGTTGCCTACCGAGGACCAGTCGCGCTGGCGCTTCGTGCAGGCCGACCTCAATCAGGATCCCGAGCGCCTGATGGCCGCTCTCGATGCGTTCGCGCCGTCGATGGTGGTGAATTTTGCCGCTCAGGGCATGGTCGCCCAGAGCTGGCTCAATCCCGAGCACTGGTACCAGACCAACGTCATGGCCAACCTCCGCCTGCACGAGGCGCTGCGCCGCCGCACCTGGCTCAAGAAATACGTGCACGTCGGCACCCCCGAGGTCTACGGCACCACCTCCGGTGTCATCACCGAAAACGCCCCCTTTAACCCGAGCACGCCCTACGCCGCATCGCGCGCCGCTTGCGACCTGCACCTGCGCACGTTTTTCGCCAACTACGGTTTCCCCGTCGTCTGGACGCGCGCCGCCAACGTCTACGGTGCCGGCCAACAGCTTTACCGCATCATCCCGCGCACGCTGCTCTCGATCCAGCTCGGCCAGCGCCTCCCGCTCCACGGCGGCGGCCACTCGGTGCGTTCCTTTATCCACATCGACGATGTGGCCCGCGCCACCCTCGCCATCGCCCGCAACGCGCCCGCCGGCCAGTGTTACCACCTTTCTACCGACCGCTTCATCAGTATCCGCGATTTGGTTAAAACCCTCTGCGAACTCCTCGGCGCCGACTTCGACCGCGTGGTGGACATCGTCGACGACCGTCCCGGCAAAGACGCCGCCTACACCCTCGACAGCACCAAGGCCCGCCAATCCCTCGGCTGGACTCCGACCGTCTCACTTGAAGACGGACTGCGCGAGACGGTCGCCTGGGTGGCCGCCCACTCTGAAACGCTGCGCACGCAGCCGCTCGACTACATCCACAAGCCCTGAGGCTTTTTACCGCCCGACGCCTCCGTCGCCCGCCTCCCGTTAACCCCTGACGCGCTTCCAGCCGCTCCCCGCCATGGCCAACGAAAAAATCATCCCCTTCGCGCAAGCCGCGACCCTCTGCGCCGATCTGCGCGCCGAGGGCAAAACCGTCGTCCACTGCCATGGCACCTTCGACATGATTCACCCCGGCCACATCGTGCACTTCGAGGAGGCGCGCGCCCTCGGTGACGTCCTGGTGGTCACGATCACCGGCGAGGAGCATGTTAACAAAGGCCCGGGCCGCCCCTATTTTAACGACCAGCTGCGCTCCCGCTGGATCGCCGCGCTTTCGCCGGTGGACTACGTTGTGGTGGTCCCGTACCCCGCCGCCGTTGAGGCGATCGAGTGCGTGGCGCCGCACTTTTATTGCAAGGGCCGTGAATACGCCAATGCCGCCAACGACGTCACCGGCAACATCGCCGACGACCTCGCGGCAGTGGCGCGGGTGGGCGGCGAGGTGCGCTACGTCGGCTCCATCGTTTTCAGCTCCACGCGCCTGCTCAACTCCCACTTCGAGCCCTATCCGCCCAACGTGAAGGCGTTCTGCCGCGCCGTCGCCTCCGAGTGCAGCGCCGACCGCTTTCGCCAGATCGTGGACAGCTTTTCCAAGATGCGCGTGCTGATCATCGGCGACCTCATTTTCGACCGCTACACCACCGTC
>JBIIMH010000435.1:0-2541 GCA_044338095.1 Rariglobus sp.
TCGCGGCGACATCCAAGACAAAGGTGAAGGGCTACGCCAGAACGCACCCAGCCCGACGCCCCCCGCCTCTACGGTTTCTGGCCCTCGACGGGAGGTATTCCGCCAAAACCCTGCATCGGATAATACACAACGTCAACTCTTGGGCCCCCCGTTGCCGAAGTGGAGCCGACCTACTCCAAGTTCCAAGACTCGCTGCGTACTCGTGGCGTGCCGGTGGAGCGTGACCCCTACGAGGTGCGTAAGCATTCGCCTTAAGCGACGGAAAGGCTCTGAGTAGCGGATTTAGGTACATCAATCGAGTGCCCTAAAGTCGGCTGGACCAATTCTTGACGGCGAGCAGCGGGCTCCGTTGTTTGGCGAAAGCCTGCCGATTGGATACATCCGTTCTGGTGAACGTGGTTGTTATAGCACCACTCGGTGGGCTACTTCTTAACTTTGGGCACTGGCCAACGATCAGGCGGCTCCGGCGGTGAAGGCAACCACGGCACCGTCCTGCTTCTCGGGCCTAAGAGCGAACCACGCCTCGCCCTCTGCTGGCGTAACCAGCGCCTTGTAATGGCGATGGAGCATTGCTTGGCCATGACCGGCTTCAAGGGCCACTTGGGCTGCATTGCCGACCGAGGAAAGCCGATAAGAAACAAAAGAATGCCGCAGGGCATTATGAGGCCATTCCGTTAGGTTAGGTGTCCCCACCTGCTGTTTGGCTAGTGCCGCGATCGCATCCAACCGCGCCGCCCGCAGCTTCTGGTGGTATTTTTTAACGTGCACCGGGCCTGTCTTTTTTGCCAGTGGTGCCAGCCATGCCGCCAGCGCCGGTAACACAGGCACGATCCGGCGACTGGCGGTCTTAGCCGTCGCTGCGTCAATCCGTATGTGCCCCTCGGCCAGATTGATGTCCGCCCAATCCAGCCGCCCAATCTCCGCCTCTCGAAGTCCGGCAAAGCCACCGATAGCCAAAGCGGGCACCAGTTCATCGGGCGCGTAGGTCAGCAGGGCGAGAAACTCGACCGGCCGAAGGGTTCCTGGTGAGGAGGAAACCACTTTGGCTTCGGCGGTACCAACCACGGGGTTCTCGCGGGCATACCCACGACTGACCGCAAAAGAGAAGGCGACCCCGAGGTTTCGGCGGTAATTGTTGCGAGTGAGTGGCGACTGCTTCCGCGCACGCAGCCAGTCGTCAATTTCGCGTTTCTCAATCGTAGCAGCAGGACGCTCACCAAAATCAGCCGTGAACGCGGCCAGCTTGTGCTTGATGTCCTTCACGTACCTGGCCGAAGCACCATCGGCTTTCTTTGCGGCCATTAACTCATCGGCCAACACCGCGAACGAGACGGTACGCGACAGGAGCTTGGCCCGCTCCACGAAATCGGTGGCGGCCTTGGTCAAGTTGACGCCGTAGGGCTCCAGAATCGCCAGCGCCCGAACGGCGTCGATCCGCTGCGAGTCCGTCATGCCCATCGCGGACCGGCCTTGATTCTTCAATTCTGGCCGACGAAGCCGAAGCCACTCAGCGGCGGCATCTCGATTAGGGAAGAATTTGCGGATGCGCTTCCCCGCCTCATCGCGCAGCCCCTCGATTAGCCATTTAGAATTAGGCCCTGTGGGCCGGACAACTTGTCGGATGTTGATTTTGGCGATGCGCATGGCGGTTAAGACCAAAACCGTGCCATACGGGCAATATTCGGGCAATGAGCAAAACCGTAACTAGCGTCCGACTTTCGTAACTTCATGGTGCCCGGAGTCGGACTCGAACCGACAAGCCTTTAGAGGGCGGCAGATTTTGAGTCTGCTGCGTATACCAATTTCGCCATCCGGGCAGGACGTGAGGGAGCAAACGTAGGAATACCCTCGGGCTTGTAAATGGAAAACTCCAGCGTTCCACTCGCCGTTATGTCCGACTTCCGTGTTTTCGCTCCTGCGCCCGTCGACGGCCTCATTCTGTTGCCCGCTGGAGAATCGCATCATTTGGTCACCGTTAACCGTGCCCGCACCGGTGATACTGTCATCGCCTTCGACGGTCATGGTACTGAGTGGACGTGCGAACTCACCGAAGCACGCAAGGCCGGCGTCAGCCTGCGCGTCACGGCCACCCACACTCGCGCCCCCGCGCCCTGCGCAATTACGCTCGCCCAGTCGTTGGCTAAGGGCGGTGTCATGGATGACATTATTCGCCACGCCACGGAGTTGGGCGCAGCGCGTATCGTGCCGCTGGCCACCGTCCGCACCCAGGTCCACCTCGACGGCGAGCGGTCCGACAAGAAGGTTGAAAAATGGCGTGTGGGTGCGCTCGAGGCGGCCAAGCAGTGTGGCAATCCGTTTTTGCCGGAGATCTCCGGCGTGCAATCGCTCGGGGGATTTCTCTCAAGCAGCACCGTGAAGGCGGCTGAATTTAAGTTGATCGCCAGTCTGCATCCCGGGGCGCTGTCGCTGAAGGCCGCACTGGCCCGGTTTAAGGAGGAACACTCACGCGCGCCCCGGTCGGCCGTGTGGCTGGTGGGGCCAGAGGGTGATTTTTCAGCAACCGAGATGTATGACGCGGTG
>JBIIMH010000436.1:0-2534 GCA_044338095.1 Rariglobus sp.
CGATCGGCTTGGGCGTGGCCGTGGTATTCGTAAAGGTGGTACTGGCGGCCGGTGACCTCGGCGAGGCGGTTCATTTCGCCCTGCACGATGGAGGGCAGCTGGGCGTAGAACGTGTTAACCGTTTCGCGGCCCTGGAAATACACGTCGGGATTCTGCGCGGTGCCGCGCAGGGCGGGTTTGTCGGGCGAGAGGGCGCGCGTGCGGAACTCGGCGATGGCCTCTTCGCTGATGACGGCGCGAATGTCGTCGTCGGAAAGGGTGGCGATTTTGGAGACCTCGTGGGAGGTGCGGAAGCCGTCGAAGAAATGGATGAACGGGATGCGCGAGCGGTTACTGGCCGCATGGGCGACGAGGGCGAGGTCCTGGGCCTCCTGGCCGTTGTTGGAGCAGAGCAGCGCGAAACCGGTGGCGCGGCAGGCCATGACATCGGAGTGGTCACCGAAAATGGACAAGCCCTGGGCCGCAATGGCGCGGGCCGAGACGTGCAAGGTGAGCGGCAGGAGTTCGCCGGCAATTTTGTAGAGATTGGGGATCATCAGCAGGAGGCCCTGCGATGCGGTGAACGTGGTGGTGAGCGCGCCACCCAAAAGCCCGCCGTGGACGGCGCCGGCCACGCCGGCCTCGGACTGGAGCTGGGTAACGAGAGGCACCTGCCCCCAGAGATTTTTTTTGCCGGCGGCCGCCCATTCATCACACGACTCGGCCATCGAGGAGGACGGAGTGATGGGGTAGATCGCGATAAACTCGTTGAGTCGGTAGGCGACGGAGGCAACGGCCTCATTGGCGTCGCAAGTTATAAAGCGGGGGGTGAAGGAAGATCCGGAACCGGAGGATTTCATGGGTCGTGGTGCCGAGCCGGCGAAAAGGCCAGGAGGGGCACCCCCCAAGATGCCAAAATACGCACAGTGCAGCTGCGCACAGGTTGGCGGAGTCTCGGCGGATATTGCGCGTCGGTGGCGCACAGTCGGCGACGAGCTCAAGCCGCTCGCGCCGTTACACTCAAAGGCCCGCCACGAGTGAAAACTCAGTGAGGTGCGACCAAGCTGCGAATGAGGCTGGTTTGCGCAGGCTTAATGATGATTTTACGCGGCTTGGCCCACGTCAGGTAAACAAAGCCAACCGCTGGCTGTTCCGCACTCAACGCCAACAGTAAAAAAGCGCCTGGTCGGGGGCAGGCCAGGCCCATCCAAGCGGGCAGGTAATTATCCAAACTGGCGTTCAAACCGTCGTGGATGAGCACCGTTTCGTTACGCATCAAACAGACCCCAAAAACCGTGCGCTCGGTGGTGGTGCAAACGGGAGTTGCACCCACCGTCGCGCCGAAACCACCCGTCCACCGGTGCAGGCTGGCACGCTTGCCGCCCTTTCGGCCCAGGAAAATGGCGCAATGATCGGCCTGTATCACCTGCTGAATGGTGGCGAGCACGCTCACCCACGGGTCTTCGGCACCCAGCGCCAACGCATCTGCAGGGAGGGCTTCCGCTTGAGACTCGAAGGCGATCGAGCCGGCGAGTTGCGCGGCCCAATCCAGCGCTGGGATCGGCGCGGGGCTGCTCGCCGCAGCGGGTGTGGCTTCGGCGGCGGGGGGAGCAACAGGAGGGGTTGCACGAGGCGAGGCGTCCGGGATGGACGAGTTCGTCACGGGCGAGGACGTGGGCGCGTCGGAGCCGGCGGTGAGGCCCGCTTCGGCCGTTGCAACAGTGACGGTGGCGATGACCTCAGTTGTTGAAACGCCGGGGGCCGCGTTGATGCTGGCGGCATCGACCTGCGGCTGGGTGATTAATTTGACGTGAGCCCGCAGCCGCGAAAAAACCGTGGGCGAGATGAAGTTCCCGTGCCGGGTCAGGGCGGTGAGCTGTTCATGGGTATGCTCCATCGCCGCAGCAATCAGCGCCCCCGCGTCGGGCACGATTTGTTCAAAGCGCTGAGCCAGCGCTTGAGCCTGCTCCAAAAACTGGGGGGAACTGAGTTTGGGCGACAACGCCAGCGAGGCCAGTTGTGAGCTAAATTCGGTGATGCACAGAATGCGTCCGGAAAGGTGGGTGGAGACCTCGCTCATGTCCTCGGGATGGCAATCCTGCATGGCGTAAAGGACCTCCTTGGGCATGCGCAGGGTGCTGATCATTTCCCGGCTAAGGTGAAGCGGCGTCAGGCCAAACATGTGGCGGCAGGCCTGGTCCTCGGGCATGGTTTCACGCAACGGGACGACCTCGCGGCAATGCTCAGGAGCGAGTGCGGGCAGCAGGACCGCGCCCAAGTTGCGCAACGTGCCACAGGCGAAGAGCAGATCCGGATCGGCGTAACCCAGACTTTCGGCACACGAACGCGATATAAGCCCGGCGCACAACGCATGGGCGGCGGCGGCGCGTTGTTCTGGGCTCTGGGTCGTCCCAGCCGCTCCCTCCAAAAGCATCATGGATACGGCGATACTGCGGATTTTCTGAAACCCGACCTGATGCACCGCATGGCTCAAACTGGTCAGAGGCGAGATACAGGGGTTGTTGCGCACCGTATTAGCGGCACTCAAGACGCGG